>NZ_QOHL01000004.1:0-55335 GCF_004181775.1 Ehrlichia minasensis | reverse complement strand
CATACATTTAACTTTAGCTAATTCCTTACAAATAAATTTACTATAAAATTCTATACAGAGAATATAACAGGCCAATTTACACCAAGATATATATTACACCAATCTCAGTTATATTTTAAAATACTTTACACAATAGATTTTTAGCATGCACTATAAAGTCAAAACTGACATAAGTAAGGGATCATTACAAATCACACTGCTAACTGATTAAATTCATACATTTAACTTTAGCTAATTCCTTACAAATAAATTTACTATAAAATTCTATACAGAGAATATAACAGGCCAATTTACACCAAGATATATATTACATCAATCTCAGTTATATTTCAAAATACTTTACACAATAGATTTTTAGCATGCATTATAAAGTCAAAACTGATATAAGTAAGAGATCATTACAAGTCACATTGCTAACTAATTAAATGCATACATTTAACTTTAGCTAATTCCTTACAAATAAATTTACTATAAAATTCCATAATACATCACAGTACACAATGACACAGAACCCAATAATAGAATATAACAAGCTAATCTAGACAAAGATATATTACATCAATTTTAGCTACACTTTTAAGTATTCTAACAATACAATTCACAACATGTAATACACAACAGAAAAAGGTCAATACTGATAAAAGTAAAATAATCAGAGAATTATATTGTCAATTTACTTAATGCATACACTGATAATTACTTTTCAAAAAATTTACAAATAATAAAGAAACATAAATATTAAAAATAAATACAGTGGGCGGTAACAGACTCGAACTGCTGACCTCCTCGGTGTAAACGAGATGCTCTACCAACTGAGCTAACCGCCCTATATTATTTATTTATAAACCATAAACCTATTTACTGCAATAAAGAATTACAAGTCCAGATATTTTTCAACAAAACTCTCAATACCAGATTGATTACAAGCAGCTATTACAGTGTTAACCATTAAGAATGCAATAGTCATAGGACCTACGCCACCTGGAACTGGAGTAATAGCTGAAGCTACATTCTTAGCCTCAGCAAAATCAACATCACCAACAAACTTCTTAACTCCATCTTCTTCAACAGAATTGATTCCAACATCTATAACAATTGCGCCAGGTTTAATCCAATAAGATTTTACAAAATTAGGTATACCAACAGCAGCTACAAGGATATCAGCCTTAGCACAATAATCAGATAAATTACGCGTAGCTGAATGCACTGTAGTAACAGTACAATTTTCACCCAATAACAAACAAGCCATAGGCTTACCTACTATATTTGACCTACCTATAACTACAGCATCACTGCCAGATAAATTATGCGTGACAGTTTTAATTAAATAAAGACATCCACTAGGAGTACAAGGTATTAAACAATTTTTTTTCTGCCCAGTAAAGAGTCTTCCAACATTATCATTGTGAAATCCATCAACATCTTTTCTTGCATCAATAGTATTAATTATTAAATTTTTATCAATGTGCTTAGGTACGGGAAGTTGTACTAAAATTCCATGAACACTATCATCATTATTCAACTCACGTATTTTATCAATCAAACTGCTTTCTGATGTAGTACTTGGTAACAATATTGTTTCAGACCTTAACCCTAACATTTCAGCTTTTCGCTGTTTATTACGTACATATAAATGACTTGCAGGATCATCACCAACAAGTATAACAATCAGGCATGGTACCAAATTATACTGCAATTTTAAATCATTAATACAGGTAGCAAGTATACCGGTAATATCTTCAGCAATAGCCTTTCCATTTATAATATTCGCTTTCATTAAAGCCCAAAAACTATTCTTACATTTACAGATTAGTGTATTTTATAGAAAACTTCAACAAACATTAACAACAAATTTCTGAAGTATCACATCATACATCTTAACAATTTTCTTTAATTTTCATATTCACAATTTTATTTAGTTTATTACCTTTATAATTTATTTATTACTCACAAAACCCTTATATTTTATTTATAATAAACTTAATTAATATACAAAACTCACTTCCAATTAAAAAACTAATGCATTTCAAATTCATATCAAACTAATTTAGCTTCAAATATATCTATATTAAAAATGGTAATTTTCAGGTACAGCACTACAATAATAATCTTTTCATTTAATATAATTATCTGCAAAGCGTTTAAGGGATATTCCATGTTATACTATCAATATTTCTTAAGTAAAAACACATTCAATCTGGTTTACACTACCTCCCATATAATTAAAATCAACTAATGTAATATGTCAGCTTTTAATACACTTATATAAAAGTGTTAATTCTCAACACACATGAACCATACTAATTCTTTCATTTAATATAATTATCTATAAACTGCTTTAGTAATATCCTGCGTTGCACTTTCAACCTTTCTGAAGTGAAAATACACTTAATTTGGTTAACACTTTCTTCTATATCATGATTAACAATCACATAATCATAACGATAACAATGATCAATTTCAAAAGCAGCCTCTCCTAATCTTTTTTTCACGATATCACTTTTACCACTACGATTATATAAACGCCTTTTTAACTCTTCCATAGATGGAGGCAATATAAAAACACTCACTACATGTTCCCTCATAATATCAATTAATTTAAATGCACCTTGCCAATCAATACTAAATAGTACACTAATACCAGTAGTAATATTATCCATAACAAATTTACGAGGTATGCCGTAATAATTCCCAAAAACTTTAGCATATTCCAACATTTGATTTGCATTACATAAATTAATGAACTCATGTTCAGTTACGAAAAAATAATCTCTACCATCAACTTCACCATCTCTAGGCTCACGAGTAGTCACAGAAATTGATCTAACAAGATCATTTTGTAATTTATCAATCAACAAATGTGAGATTGTAGTTTTACCGCCCCCAGAAGGAGAAGATATTACCAACATTATCCCCCTACTTTTTAAATTATTATTCACCTTATACTTACCAAAAACATAACAACTACAATAAAAGTCTTGAGTATAAATATTCAATATAACAAAAATTTCATCATTTAAACAAATCCACACTATACATTATTCAGTAATAACTTAACAAAAAGAAAATCATTCATAACACTTAAAGTGCACTAATATAAAACCAACAGACTATCGATACAATCTAATTGCATAAAAACATATATTTGAGAATATCAATTTGATGTATCAAAATTACTAAAATCTTTCATAAAAGGAAAATTATCGTAATATGCTTACATATATACAACTCACATAAAAGTATACCGAAACTTTTAGGCCATATGACATACTGACATATCACAACAACCTATCATATAGATTGCTTAATCCTGTAATCTATGTTACTTTAAACAATCATGTAATTACTTTATATTATGAGTAAATTTATCAGCTATACAAGGTCAATTTTACCATATACAGTATCATTATTCTTTATTCTCTTAGTATGTAGTTTATACATGGTATTCATTTCTTCTCCACCAGATTATAAACAAGGAGAATTTGTGCGTATTATGTACTTACATGTACCATCTGCGTGGATTTCACTTGGATCTTATACATTAATGGCAATTTTCAGCTTTATCGCACTAGTATGGAGGAATGTGATTTCAGCAATCTTATCCCATGCAATTGCTCCACTTGGTTTAACATTTACATCCATATGTTTAATTACAGGTAGTATATGGGGTAAATGCACATGGGGAACATGGTGGGTATGGGATGCACGTTTAACATCAATGCTAATATTGCTTTCTCTCTATTTAGGATATTTATCACTATGGAACTTTTTTGACAATGAATCTAGAGCAATGAAAGCTGCATCAATATTTGCAATATTTAGTGCAATTAACATTCCAGTGATCAAATTTTCTGTCAACATATGGACAACATTACACCAACCTGCAAGCATACTACGTAAAAGTGGTATCGCCATTGATACATCAATGTTAATACCCCTCTTCACTATGTTTGCTACATTGGGTTTGCTATTTTGCATACTGTTAATACTTAGGTCACACACACTAATCAATTTACGTAAAATTAATTCTAAGCTCATTTTGTTAAATAATATTTTTTGAGGAAAGTATTGATAGGCAGTCTTACAGGCATCATAGAAGAAATATATATTAATCACATTATATTAAATGTAGGTAATGTTGGATACATAGTTCACGTTTCACAGAGGGTCTTACAGAATTGTAAAATTGGAAACAACATTAAACTTTACATAGAAACCCATGTAAATAGAGATAACTTAACACAGTTATATGGATTTTTAGATAAACAAGAGCAAGACTATATGAGAATGCTCATTACAATAAATGGCATTAATTATAAAACAGCAATGTCAATACTAAGTAAGCTATCACCAGAACAAATCTTTTCTGCAGTAGTAAGTAACAATAAAAATGCATTTAGAGGAAATGGAATAGGAGAAAAACTTGCAGGACGCATCACAACTGAACTTCAATACAAAATCAGTAAGATGCCAATAGAAGAAACCATGATAATAAAAGAAGATGATTCATTAGCTGCTCTTATAAGTTTAGGGTACGACAAACTCAAAGCCTTTAACGCAATACAAGAAATAAAATCCAATTTCCCTAATGCTAACATACAAGAAATCATACGTAGAGCATTACAAAAGCTTTCACAATAATTATACTAAGCATGTCACTCATACCATATGAATTAAGACTATAGATCATATAAAACAAAATTCCATTCACTTAGTATCACAGTTTTTTCACATAAACATTATGATTTAAAATTACATTTTTAACAGTTATGCTAAATTCAAGCATATAGCTTATTTGGATAAAATCACCACTCAATATACTTTATACTATGCTATATTTCTAACTATATAATGTTTACACACAAGTTAATATAATTACTTAGATGAAACAAATTTATCTATATAAAATTTATAGTTTTTTTATAGAAAACATCATTTTAAATAGAAGCACTAAGTTATACATGGCATGTCACTCTCAAATAAAGTTTAGTCAATATCTAAACTCTATACTCTCAAGAATCATTCTACATTTACAGGTTACATAAGTTCATATATAAATTGCACAATAGCTCAGATAAAAAAATTTTTTATCTACATAAAATCATCATTCAGGCAATACTAAACTATACAAACATGTCACTCTCAAAGTAAAGCTTATGTAATAACTTATTGCAAAACAAACTTTTTACTAAACCACATTTACAGTTTTTTATATACTTTACCACCAAAATCATATTCTCAATAAATATACTACTCTTTCAAGTTATATAATGTCATATACATATTGATATAATAACTTAAACAAGTTTACTCATATAAAATTTATAGCTTTTTTACAGAATTTCAAACAGCAACACTAAGCAATACAAGTATGGCACTTCCAAATAAAGTTTAGTCAATATTTTTATAACATATCACTAATCACACTTATAGTGCTTTATATATCAACACTTAATACTATACCGTCAAGAATCATTCTGCATTTACAGGTTACATAAGTTCATATACAAATTGCACAATAGCTCAGACAAAAAAATTTTTTATCTACATAAAATCATCATTCAGGCAATACTAAACTATACAAACATGTCACTCTTAAGGTAAAACTTATGTAACAACTTATTGAAAAACAAACTTTTTACTAAATCACACTTATAGTTTCTTTACATATATCATCATTAAAATTACATCCACAGTCTAAGTTATATTTTCAAGCCATATAATGCTCACATACAAATTGATATAATAATTTAGATAAAACAAATTTTAACAAGCAGTACTTTAGTCTTTTAATGCAAAACTTAAGTGATATTATCAGAACTTTCTATCTTTAATTAACAAACTCCTATCTTAATTTTTAATATCCTATTTCAATCAATAAACTTATATCCTTTAGTATCTTATACAGCAAGATATTCTAACAATATGATACTTATATAAACAAATAAGCTTTAATATCACTTGATATAGATTTCATGTAAAACACTTGCTTTTCACAAAATGTAGAAGCCATAATAATGTTTTTTTTAATTATAAAGAAATTACTAATTTATCTATAATAATATATTATACTTTTATACTTTAGGATACACGAAGTTACACATAAAACATGATAAGAAAACCTTATGAAAAATATATTACAAAGTACTGAATGCCTAGAAGATCAACAAAATGTCTCAATGAGACCTAACTTACTAGATGAATTCATAGGACAAAGCAGTGTAGTTAATAATCTAAAAATTTTTATAAATGCAGCTTATACAAGAAAAGAACCAATGGATCATGTACTATTATATGGCCCACCAGGGCTTGGTAAAACAACACTGGCACATATAATAGCTAAAGAATTAAAAGTAAATTTTAGATCTACAGCTGGACCTCTATTAAGCAAAGCAGGAGATTTAGCTGCAATACTCACCAATCTTCAAGCAAAAGACATATTGTTTATAGATGAAATACACCGTCTAAACCGGAATATAGAAGAAATACTATACTCTGCAATGGAAGATTTTTGCCTAGATATAATAGTAGGAGAAGGATGTGGAGCACGTACTCTTAGAGTAGACTTACCACCATTCACTTTAGTGGGAGCCACTACACGCATCGGATTATTATCAAACCCACTACGTGACAGATTTGGAATACCAGTACATTTAGAATTCTACTCAATTGAAGAGCTTATAAAAGTAATACAACGTGCTGCAAAAGTTATTAAGACAAATATTTCTGACAGTGGAGCACAAGAAATATCATTAAGAGCTCGTGGCACACCCAGAATTGCACTTAGATTATTACGCAGGATAAGAGATTTTATAGAAGTAACAGAACACAATAAAATTATTACAGATACATTTGCAGACAAAGCACTATTACGTTTAGGTATTGATAAATTAGGGCTAGATAGACAAGATATTCAATATCTCAAGTTTATATATGATTCCAACAACCCAACTGGAATAGACACAATATCTTCCGGGTTATCAGAAGATACAGGAAATATAGAAGAAACTATAGAACCATATCTTATCAAGATAAATTTTATACAACGTACACCACGTGGCAGAGTAATTACTCAAAAAGCAATATCTTATCTTAAAGAACAATCATACATTTAATAATATTTAGAGAATAAAAACCTATTTCAGACCAAAAATGAAATACCACAAGAACAAAGGTCTTTACATCAAAAAAATAGTGAAAACATACTGCATAAAACTATACAACACAATTAATAACTTCGTTTATTAGTTGGACACATCTCATTTTAACCTTACATATAACTATACTCAGCACAATGCATAAAAAACACAAAATTTCACATTAAAACGATCATGTTTTTTAATAATAATTCAGCCATCTACTATACATATATCTCAGATTAATAATGTATCAATAACACTACTCAATCATCAAAAAATTTTAGAAACATACAAAAGAACCCATAGAAATATACCTAAAATAAACGTTACATAACCACAGAATAATCACAAAAGTACTTGATCTCAAAAATATCTATTTTATATAAATCTACATTAAAGTAATACATTAACCTATCTGAAACAGATAATTGTCTATCATTTTCTCTAAATTTTTCCTGTAATTTTTAGTCTTTCACCTAATAGCTTACTACATTTACTATTCAACATAAAAGATACTGAAATACAAAACAATACTTCTCTATATCTTACAGATTCACATAGTAGAGTAACTAGACTAAAATAATACTGGCTAAAAAAATTAATAATAAGCTACCTTATATTTCAAAATAATAAAAAACTACATTAATAACGCATTTAAAAGTCTCAAAATTATAAAAATGCGCTATTGTAAAAAAACTAGTTATACATCCACAAACTTAGATCTATCACTCTTATCTGTCACTTGTAAAAAAGCATATATTATAAGGCAAATTACGGAACAAATTATTGGAAACAGTATTATTGGAATTAGAGTACCATCATAAAAGCACCCTAAAATATAAATACCAAATGCACCAAAAATTGTTTGTAAAAACAGAATAAATGCAGACCCTATTCCTGGTTCTTTAATTTCAGAAAAGGCAGCTGTCATATTATTACCAAGAATAAAAGCAATACCCATGCCAGATGGCATCCACATAATTTCTGCTAATAAAGGACTGATTTCAATTATTTGATAAAGTAAAAGTACTATCAAATCTGATAAAGTAGTTAAAATTAATCCTATAAGTAACATATTGTTGATTCCAAACCTATCGACAAACCTTTGATTAATAATTGCGCCAACAATATATGCAGCTACATTAATAGCAACAAAATAACCATAATAACCAACAGGTACACCCATATCATTAACAAAAATAAATGGTAAGTTAGCTACACATGACCAAATCCACATAATGGTAAAACTTTGAATTAAAGCAAAACCACAAAATCTAACATTTAAAATAAGTTCTTTATATTTTCTTACAATAGATAAAAAAGATATACTACTATCAACACTATCAAAAGAAATAGTCTCTTGCAAAAACATAAACAAACTAACCAAAACTAATACTGCCATAATAGATATGGTAATAAATAACATGCTCCAATGATAACCATGAGCTATAATAGCACTACCCAAAATTGGAGCTATCACAGGAGCAAATGCTACTGCTACATTTACTATAGAGATATTTTTAGCGCACTCATTCCCTGAATACATATCTTTAATAATGGCATATCCAACAACTCCAGCCACACCTGCACCAAATCCCTGAATAAAACGCATGATAATTAACATAATAATACTATTAGAAAAACAACACATTATGCTTGCTATCATAAATATTCCTATACCTAACAGGATAATAGGTTTACGTCCATAATAATCAGATAATGGACCATATAATAATCCAGAAACAGAGATTCCTACCAAATTTAAACTCACTGTTAACTGAACAATAGTATGGTCTACATTAAAAAATTCACTAATTTTTGGTAATGCAGGCAAATATATATCAGAAGACATATCACACATTACAATCACAGCAATAATAAGCACTAGAATACTTTTTTTTAAAATTTTCATAAAATAAAACAAAATCCTTAATTAATAAACACATAGTTAATATAATATTTCATACCAAATCATTGTAGATAATTAAATTATTCTAAATTTCTTTAACCTAATATTCCAAATCTACCATTTAATTATAGATTACCTAGAACACTATTAAATACAGAACAATAAATATTTAAAATAATCTTTAAATTATTTGATCAAGAAAAAAACATTATTATATCATTATCCTATAAAACCTAACATACAACATTAAAAATACTTAAAATTCTATAAGATTCTAATATATATTAAACACAACAACTAAGACATACAAAACTTATGATATTTTTTATCGTTCATTTTCTAAAATAGCCATCAATTCTTTCCATTCTCTTTGTCCAATACTAGTATCTTCACGCGCAACTTTTTCTCCAGCAATTAATTTTCTTACAACATCCAATGCACTTTTTGATAAATGCCGTGATTCCAAAGAATATTCAACAAAAGCTGCATAAGTTAACGGAACCCATTTTTTTACAATCTCTAATATAACTTTTGCATACACTCTAATCTCATACTGAGCATTCATTTCAGATCTCAATTTTAAAAAATGTAATAAATTATGCAAATCTATTTTCCAATACCACTCGGTATAATAATTCAAGGTAAGATTAACACGTGATATTTCTCTAGAAACACCTCTCTCCAAAAGTTTATTATAAGTTTCATACACCATATTAGAATCATGTATTAAAAGACTAGTAACACAATCAGCATCCTCATAAGATAATCTACTGCCTCTACCCTGAGCATTACTTTCAGATTGCTTTGCTATTTGATCATGTTCTGGAACATAAAATTCATGATCTAATACAGAATACCTTGCAGAATATTCATTGACATTTGCAGTACGATGACGCACCCATTGTCTTGCAACAAATATAGGTAATTTAATATGAAACTTAATTTCACACATCTCAAACGGAGTAGTATGTGAATGACGCATTAAATAATTAATCAATGCAGCATCCTGACTTACACTCTTAGTACCTCTACCATAAGATATTCTAGCAGATTGTACTACAGATTCATCAGACCCCATATAATCAACTAATCTAACAAATCCTTTATCTAAAACTTTATACTCTTTATAAAGAATTTCCTCTAACTCAGGGACAACCGTACGCCTTGTAAGCTTAGACTCCATCAATTCCATCATTACCCCCTTACATTAATTATCCCCCATACTTAATACTAGCAATTGCCTACATTAGATCAAGCTTTAAAAATTAACACCTACCATACATGACAAAAGCAGTATACTACAAAATTTAAATTTTTAACACCATAGCTAAAATTCTTCCCATCACATAAAGCTAGTAGTACAAAATCTTTATAAACTTCATAGAAAAACAATACAAATGTAATTCTTATACTATCTATATCGATAATAACACTCAAAAATATAATAATAACTAACTGTATTAAATAACATCACATATTGATTGTAATCATATTCTGAAACCTACTATTCAAATTTAAGTAAATACAACCTTTGCAAATTTACAGTACAAACAACAAGTAGGTTACAATCATATTTCATAATATGTACAACACAACAAAATAACCTACCACACTAAAAATTCATTGCATTAAATAACATCACATATTGATTGTAATCATATTCTGAAACCTACTTTCAAATCTAAGTAAAATACAACCTTCGCAAATTTACAGTACAAACAACAAGTAGGTCACCACCATATTCATAATATGTACAACACAACAAAATAACCTACCACACTAAAAATTCATTGTATTAAATAACATCACATATTGATTGTAATCATATTCTGAAACCTACTATTCACATCTAAGTAAAATACAACCTTTGCAAATTTACAGCACAAACAATAAAAATGTAACTACTATACTTTCTATTTTTACATGTATCACACCGTAAAAACATAACAAATCGCCTATAGCAAAAATTCATTATATTTAAGAAAGGTATACACTTCATTACAATATATAGATCAACTACCTTACTTAACCATAGTAAAGCAAAAACCTTATAATTAATAATGTAAATCAATTTAATGTCACCATTACATCTTCTACAGTCGTAGATATAACAGTTTGACACTTAATAAGTTGTCTATACAAAATATCAGCTATGGTTAATAACTTTGCTAATACTGTTATTACCTTCTCACCATCATCTGTTTAATATGAGCAATTGCTTTTGCAGGATTTAACCCCTTAGGACAAGTTTTAGTACAGTTCATAATAGTATGACAGCGGTATAATTTAAATGCATCATCAAGCATATCTAATCTACTACTTGATGCTTCATCTCTACTATCAATAAGCCATCTATAAGCTTGTAATAAAGCTGCTGGCCCTAAATACTTATCTGAATTCCACCAATAACTAGGACAGCTAGTACTACAACATGCACATAATATACAGTCATATATCCCATCCAATTTACTCCTGTCTTCTATTGTCTGTAACCTCTCCTTATTATGGTTAGGTTCTTCAGCTTGCATCCATGGAGTAACCGACTCATATTGTGTATAAAAATTACTTAGATCAGGAACTAAATCTTTGATAACATGCATATGTGGTAAAGGATAAATCTTTACATCTGATTTAATATCTGATATTGCTTTCGTACAAGCTAAAGTATTTGTACCATCAATATTCATAGCACATGAACCACATATACCTTCTCTACACGATCTTCTAAATGTTAATGTAGAATCAACTTCATTTTTGATCTTGATTAAAGCATCTAAGACCATTTGTCCACATTCATCAAGATCTATAAAGAATGTATCAATCCTTGGGTTCTCGCCATCATCTGGAGACCATCGATATATCTTAAAACATTTTACATTTTTCGCATTTTCAGGTGCGTGATGAACTTTACCATTCCTGTTAATCTTAGAATTTTTAGGTAAACAAAATTGAACCATAGTTAAACCTTTTAAATAACCACTTTAGAGACGTTGTTAATATACCCTCTTCTGTGGAGGAAAATATTGAACATCATCTGTTAAAGTTGTTTTAGCAACATCTTTATATTTTATCTTGACAGAACAATCCGCAGAATCGTACCACGCTAAACTATGTTTCATCCAATTCTCATCATCACGTTCAGGAAAATCTTCACGCGCATGAGCACCTCTACTTTCTTGACGATTTGCAGCACATTCCATAGTTACAACAGCCTGTGGAATCATATTAGTTAACTCTAATGCTTCAACTAAATCACTATTCCATATCATACTTCTATCTTCAACTGCAATTTCAGATACAGATTCAGCAACACTTTTAATATTTTTCTTACCTTCTTCCAGCACTTCTTCAGTACGAAAAACAGCTGCATGGTTTTGCATTACATTCTGCATATTATTACGTATTTCTGATACACGTAAGCTACCTTTTGAAAATCTCAACGTATCAAACCTATCAATTATCCAATCCTCCAATGACTTCTTTATCGGAACATGCAACATGCCAGGTTTAATTAATGCTTTTGCTCTAATTGCTGCTGCCCTTCCAAAAACTACCAAATCAAGTAGCGAATTAGAGCCTAAACGATTAGCACCATGCACAGACACACAAGCTGCTTCTCCTATAGCAAAAAGCCCTGGTACTATTTTTTGTTCACCATTACTTAAAGTAACAACTTCACCATAATAATTTGTAGGTATACCACCCATGTTATAATGAACAGTTGGTAAAACTGGTATTGGATCTTTTGTAACATCTACTCCAGCAAAGGTATGCGCAGTTTCACTAATACCTGGCAATCTTTCACTAATAACTTTTGCACCTAAATGAGCTACAGATAAATATACATGATCCTTTTTAGGACCTACACCACGACCTTCTCTGATTTCTAAAGTCATCGCTCTACTAACAACATCACGAGATGCTAAATCCTTAGCTTTTGGAGCATACCGCTCCATAAATCTCTCTCCTTCAGAATTAATTAAATATCCACCTTCACCTCTACAACCTTCGGTTATTAAACATCCAGCACCATATATACCAGTTGGATGAAATTGTACAAATTCCATATCTTCCAGAGGTAAATTAACACGAGACACCATACCTCCACCATCACCAGTACAAGTATGTGCACTTGTGGCAGAAAAATATATTCTACCATAACCACCTGTAGCAAGCACAACAATATGGGCACGGAATCTATGCAATGTACCATCACATAAAGACCATGCAATGACACCTTTACATTGACCTTCCTCGTCCATGATTAAATCAATAGCAAAATATTCTACAAAAAACTTAGCATTATATTTCAAAGATTGCTGATACAGTGTGTGAAGTATAGCATGACCTGTCTTATCAGATGCAGCACATGTACGCACTGCTGGCTTACCCTTACCAAATTCTGTAGTCATACCACCAAAAGGACGTTGGTATATCTTACCTTCACTAGTACGAGAGAAAGGTACACCATAGCGCTCAAGCTCAATTACAGCCTCTGGAGCATTTTTGCACATATACTCAATAGCATCCTGATCACCAAGCCAATCTGAACCCTTGACTGTATCAAACATATGCCATCTCCAGTCATCTTCAGAAACATTTCCCAATGCAGCACTAATACCACCTTGAGCTGCTACTGTATGACTCCGTGTAGGAAAAACTTTAGATATACATGCAACAGACAACCCAACATTAGTCATACCAAAAGTTGCTCTTAAACCAGCTCCACCAGCACCTACTACTACAACATCATATTCATGATCTATAATATCATATGCAGAACTAGACATTGGAAAAAACAATATTTTAAAATAATAAACATAATTAGGCTATCACAATAACACAGGGAGTCAATATAATTCATAAGTTAAATAAGTTCATAATGTAACTTATAATTTTATTAAAAAACCAACTATAAACATATTTTTTACTTAATAATATTTAATTACATAATATCAATTTCAAACAAAATTCAAAAAACAGACAATTCTAACTTCAAATTATCAGCAGTTAAAAATTGCATCATATTTTATGATCACTAACAGCACACTTAATATGTTAAAATAATTAACTTATTAAATAAAAATATGCATCTATAAAATCCTCATGAATAAACCAAACACATACACTGATCACCAATATGTATTGTCAACATATTAATAATTTTCAATACTACTTTTAATATATATCTTGTAACATTAATATAACCATTAGATAATATACCTAACATTCTTAACAATCTATCTATCAAAATAGAAATATGTACTAATAGATTCTATAAACAAATTGAGCATACAAAAACTACTTATTGATAACTCTCGCCTATTGTTAACATATCTATAATTTTAAATATTACTCACATACCTTTTAAAATATATAACATCAGTTCACACATATGATATGCTTAAACAAATCTATCTATTAAAACAAAAATATCTATTAATGCATGTTATTAAATAAACTACTTATTGATAACCAATACTGATTGACAATACATTTATCACTCAAATCCATATTAAGCATACATTATATTTAAGAGTGGAGCACACTTCAGCATCATTTATTATGCAAATTTTCCATTTCTAAAAATACTGCATATCCATTACTCACTGTCACTATAGCATATAAAATACTCCATCATTATAAATTATAAGAAAAAAACAGATTTTACTGATGATCATCTGAAAAATAATCACTTGATAACTGTAATTTCGCTAATTTTGTATATAAACCATCTTGCTTACTTATCAACGACTTATGTGTACCTATATCATCAATACATCCATTATTGAACACAATTATTTTATCTGCTTTAATAATAGTCGACAACCTATGAGCTATGACAAGCATTGTTTTATTACCCCTTAAATTATCTAAAGCATCATGTATTAATTGTTCATTCTTTGAATCCAAAGAAGATGTAGCTTCATCTAATATCAACACACCTGAATCTTTCAATATAGCTCTTGCTATAACAATTCTTTGTTTTTGCCCTTCAGATAAACATAAACCTCTTTCACCAACAAAAGCATTAAATTTCTCTGGTAGACTTTCTATAAAATCAAGTATACAAGCTATTTGTGCTGCTTTTCTGACCTCTTCATATGTAGCCTCAGTGACACCATAAGTGATATTATCCCATATTGTTCCAGAAAACATTATAGGACTTTGAGGTATAACACTAAAAAGAGAACGTAAATTCTTTATTGATAATTCCTTTATATCAATACCATCAATAGTAACATTTCCTGTGCTGATATCATAAAAACGTAATAGTATATTTACTATAGTACTTTTACCACTACCAGATGGACCAACTAATGCAACAACTTGTCCTTTATCAATAGTAAATGATACATTTTTCAATGCAGGAACATCTGGCTTACTAGGATAATGAAAAGTGACATTATTTATTGAAACTTTATCTTTTATTTCTTTAATTTCCTGTGGATTCGCTACTTCAATAATATCTGAAGGCATTGATAATATTTTAGAAATATCTCCTGCAATTCTAGATGCTTTTTGTATATCATTGAAATTATCTCCCATATTATTCACTGAACCAGCAGCTATTGCTGCATAAAATATAAAAGAAAAAAGAGAACCAACAGTTATATTACTATTTAATACTTCTCTTATCCCAAGTGATAAAACAAACCCTATGGATACCATAGCAGAAGTTATAATCAACGTAACCAACAATGCACGTAGAACAATATATCTATTTGTTATACTCAGTGCACTAGTAAGTAAATTTGCAAATTTCTGTTTTGTAAGTTCTTCTTTTGAAAAAGACTGTATAACATACACACCGCGATATGTTTCCTCAACAAAAGAAGTTATATCATCAATACCTAAACGTACTTTACTGTATAATAGTTTTACTTTTTTTCCAAGAAAAGTCAAAATTACCAAAATTATTGGAATGACCACCACAGTATACATAGTCAATTTAAAATTAGTATGTATTAACATTACAATACTACCAAGCAAAGTAGTTACATTTCTCAGTATTGTTGACATACTAGCACTCAAAATGACTTGAAGAGTTGATGTATCTGCCATTAATCTTGTAATCAAACTTGATATACTATTGCTTTCAAAAAATCTTGGAGAAAAATGTATGATCTTATTATATAACCTTAGCCTAATACCAAGAACAACCCTTTCACTACCATACCCAGTCAACCACAATCGTAAAAAGGATGTCAGTGCAACTATTAAAACTATAGCAAGTAAAAACAATAATGAATTGTTGATAGAACTAACATCAGAAGTCGCAACCCATGAATCCACTAAATTATGTAAACCATATCCAAACGCTAAAATTGTTATAGAAGATACAGCAACTACTAAATATGCAAATATAAAATATAACAAATGAGGCTTTACAAACTGAAATAATGCTTTCATTTTTACATCACAATATCAAATAATACCTTCATCTCAATTCTTAGAAAACTAAATAACTCATCATTTTTACCATTTATCCATGCATTTAAGGATTTATCATAACTAAATCTTACTGACCCACTAATAGGAGAAGCAACCCAAATTTGCATAGAAGGCTCATGTTTATTAATAATATACAAGTTACCATTATTATCTGATATTTTCACTACTCCATCGCAATTTTCACAATCTAATACACCATCAACATCTACTTTGTCTATCATTTCAGTTAAAGTATTTAAAAGGCTATAAGATAAATTCTGAAAATCAGACATACACAAAGAATGTGACATTTTTTCCATTTTACAGTCCAACCTATAGTAATAAATATTTATACAACATGAACCATCACCAAAGAATTAAAAAATAAGATTAGCTACATGCTAACCTTATTAAAAAAATAGGCAATACAAATTAATAATAACAAATTATTTAATCTTTTAAAATATTACATGATATTACTTTACATTTACTTAAGAAATAAAATCAGAAGTTAATTCTTTAACTTTTCTTATCACATCCTGTTCAACAGATAATTTAACAGCATCACTAGCCTTTAAATTATCAATAACGTCACAGACCATATTACCAATCTCTTTAAACTCTGATTCTTGTAAACCTCTAGATGTTTCAGCAGCACTACCAAATCGCAAGCCAGAAGTTATAAAAGGTTTTTCTGTATCAAAAGGAATAGCATTTTTATTACAAATAATTCCTAATCTCTCCAACGCAAGCACTGCATCCTTACCTGTAACACCTTTAGGACGCAAATCAACTAAGACTATATGAGAATCTGTGCCATCTGTAACAATATTAAGCCCCCTTTCTTTAAATACTTCAACCAAAACTCTAGAATTTTTAATTATTTGTTTTGCATAATCTTTAAAATCAGGTTTCAATGCTTCTCCAAATGCTACAGCTTTTGCAGCAATAACGTGCATTAATGGACCTCCTTGCATACCAGGAAAGATAGAAGATTGAACCTTTTTATAGATATCTTCACAATTAGTCATTATGACTGCACCTCTAGGACCACGCAAAGTTTTATGAGTAGTAGATGTAACAACATGAGCATATTCAAAAGGTGAAGGAAATTCTCCAGCAGCAATTAATCCAGCATAATGAGATATGTCAGCTAAAAGATATGCTCCAACTTTATCAGCTATTTCTCTAAATCTTTTGAAATCTATTGTACGAGGATAAGCAGATGAACCAGCAATAATTAATGTTGGATTATGCTCAAGCACTAGCTTTTCTATTTCATCCATATCCAGTAAAGCAGTATTACGATCAACTTGATACTGAACAGCATTAAACCATTTACCCGAAATACTAGGAGCAGAACCATGAGTTAAATGACCACCACAATCAAGTGATAATCCAACTACTGTATCACCTGGTTTTAATAACGCAGCAAATACACCCTGATTAGCTTGCGAACCAGAATGCGGCTGAACATTTGCAAATTTACATCCAAATAACTTACATAAACGTTCTATTGCCAGATTCTCTACAATATCTGCAAAGTGACATCCACAATAATATCTTTTACCAGGATAACCTTCCGCATATTTATTCGTGAATATAGAACCTTGAGCTTCTAAAACTGCTTTACTAACAAAATTCTCTGATGCTATTAACTGTAACTGAGAATTTTGCCGATTTAATTCTCCGGAAATACAGTCAAAAACTTCTACATCTACATCTTGTAAATTGTTATCTAAGATATATCTAACCATAGAAATAACCCCGTAATAAACTAAAAAAAAACTTAACAGCGTTATTACAATTAGATATATTTATTACTCTATAATATTACTTTCTTCTTCTCTACCATTTTTTACACCACTACTATCCATATCATCACTAACGCTATCAAGCTTTAAACTCTCATCCACTGGTGTATCACTTCCTTCTTCTACTTTTTCTTTTTCTATTTTTCTTTTCCTTTCTGCATGCAACTTTTGTGCTTGCATAGCACCTAAATCATTCTTAACTACATAAAGTGTAATAGGAAGCACTAAGTCAGGGTGTAATTCCAAATTAACTACATATTCACCAATATACTTAATTACAGAGTAAAAAAATATATTACGATAATGTATATTATACCCCTTATCAGACAGTAACTTAGATATACATTTTGGAGTTACAGAACCAAAAAGCTTCCCATCATCAGCTGCCTGCCTAGTTATAATTAGGAACTCATCTTCTAAAGATAACTTTAAAGCTTTTGCCGCTTCTAACTTTTCTAAATTTTCCCTTTCAATTACCAAATATTGTTCTTCTAAACTCTTTAAATTTTCTTTAGTTGCCCTAACTACTTTTTTTTGCGCCAATAAATACCTCGCATACCCTGGTTTTACTTTAGTTACTACACCAGCCTTACCAAGATTTCTAATACTCTCTTTTAGAATAATTGATAACATCATTAACCTACAAACAAATATCAACAATAAGGCAACAAAGCTAAATAACGAGCCCTTTTTACAGCAGTAGACAATAACCTTTGCTTTCTAGATGAAACAGAAGTAATTCTACTAGGTAATATACGCCCATATTCTGAAGTAAATTTAGATAATAGAGCTTTATTTTTATAATCTATATCTTCATTTGGACATTGTTCTAATGGGCAAGCTTTAGACCTCTTAAAATATGGCCTTTTCAGGTAAGCCAAAGGGGAATAAGCAGTAGCACTAGAATTATTAGAATTTACTTTCTTATTTTTCTTTAACATAATAAATATCCAACTATACTTGATTTGCTTGTATCATCAAAGAATCACCTTTTGGCAACTTATCTTTCTTAAGACATAGAAAACGTAAGACATCTTCGTTTAACCTAACCTTACGCTTAAACTCATCCATGCTACTAGGAGTTGCTTTGATATATATCATACAATAATGCCCTTTGTTCATCTTATCTATGGTATAAGCAAAATCCAAAAGCCCCCAATACTCATACTTAAGAAGTTCAGCACCATTTTTTGTTAATAAGGACGACAAACCCTTAACCAAGCCTTCCAACTCATACTGAGTTAACCCTTGTTGTGCTATAAAAGTAAATTCATATAAAGGCACGCCTTCTCCTTAACAAAAACCAACTACGCCATTATATAAAATATTACATTATAATCAAGTTAATTATTTCGCTAATTGGATGTTTTTATTATTTGATTACCGTGTAATCTAAAGAATATTAAATTTTTCTGTCCCAATTATTCTTTGTGCTTCAATTTTTTCTTTTTAATGTTATTAGCAGTATGCTTCTTCTCAATGATATCTTGCACCACAGACTCTACTTCATGAATCTTCTCATGAGTAGTTTCAGGTATAATATCATCTACGTAAGTATTAAATACATAAAATACATTGTAATAATAAGAATTTACAAACCAAGAAGGCAAAACTTCCTCTTCTTCCTCACCTTCCTTAGGAACTGACAATGCATAACAAGAAGTTTCTATAATAAAAAACAAGAAATATGAAAACACTATCCCCTTAATAAACCCTATAAGCAATCCACCAAATCTATCAATTATAGTACATCTTACTGAAGACAGAAGATGCATAATCCATCCATTTATAATCATCATAGCAACAATTATCAAAATAAAGACAGTAATTGTAGACAAAATCTCTGATATAATATCAGAAACAACATACTGACTATACAAATTAGCAAAATAACCATGATATTTAATAGTCAATAATACTGATATACAAATACCACACAACCCAAATATTTCTTTGATAAACCCTCTAAAAACACCAATTACTACTGATAATGATATAATTCCAATAACTGCTACATCTAGCATAAATTCTATTACCGCTTTACTAAACCACTTTTTCTAGTCTGCAAAAAGATTATTAAAATCAACAGTATGATAGCTATTAAATAAACATAAGTAACATGATAATATTTCTTTAATGACAATGCCAACTCCACAATGCAATAGCTTTCATCCATATCAGATGGCTCTATGTAACTCCAACTTGCTATATCTTTAATTTCCAAACGGTCATTAGATGCTCCATCCGGATTAACAGCAATCCCAATATTTTTATCTAACAAATCAAACAATGTGCCTTGAAATTCAACTCCCTGTATCTTATCTTTTAATGGAACTATTACTTCCTTCCTTATACCATCAGACTGTTTTCTACTTTCCACAGTAAATTTCATAGCACTATCTTTAAGAACTACAAATCTGTCATGTAACTTAGAAAATGGTATAATATCGTAAGGCGAAACAAACAATTTAGTAATATAATTAGGCATAATTAGTATTACACCCAACATCAAAAGCATAATAGACTCATATAACTTATTTTTTCTAATAAAATATCCCTGCATTGCAGCAGAAATACTTAATATACCAACCAATGAAACAAAAATTATAAAGATGTTATACCATATATTGGTAATATCATATAGAATAAGCTCAGTATTAAATATAAATAAAAATGGAACAATCATAGTTCTGACATTATATAAGAAAGACTGCACTCCAGTTTTAAATGCATTGGCTTTTGCAATAGCAGCAGCAGCATAAGATGCTATCCCCACAGGAGGAGTTACATCTGCCATAATGCCAAAATAAAATACAAACAAATGAATAGCTATTTGTGGAACATAAAAACCACTTTTATGTATAACAGAAGTTAAAATCGGAGCCATAAGAGTTGATACAATTATATAACATCCTGTTGCAGGCATACCCATACCCAACACTACACATATCACTGCTGTTACTAATAAAGTAAAAAACAAACTACCATGAGCTATCGAATCAAGTAACCCACTAATTGATAAACCAAATCCAGTCAATGATACTGCACCTACTATTATACCTGCAGCACCAGTTGCCACCGCAATAGCAATCATATTTTTAGAAGCAACAACCATAGCCTCATATACTTGCTTCATACTTTCACAGAATACAGAACATAAATTCATTATCCGTTTATCAAATAAAGCATATATTGTATCTTTAGAAAGCAACATAAAAATCAAGAATAAATTTGTCCAAAAACAAGACAATGCGGAAGATAATTTTTCAACAATTAAACACCATACTAAAATGAAAATTGGAATAAAATAATGGATCCCATACTTAAAAGTCTCTGATAATCTTGGACATTTATTTTCCCCTGCATCATCATGCCCTACTGTTCTTTTTTTCTCACCTTTGAACTGATAAAATAATACACCAATATACACAGAAATTAAAATTAACGATATACAATATATACTTTTATCTAGAAATATAGCTTTAATCCCTGGTATATAAAGCCCATATATGCTAATCCCTTCTATTAATACATAAATTACAGATGAAAATATAACCAAACATGTCACAGATATAAAAAATCTTAAAATGCTAAAATAAATGGATCTAGCTTTAGTAATATCAATAACAGGACGCATATCTAGCTTACACGCTTCCAAATGCACAATATAAAGCAAAGTAACATATACCATGACCGCAGGTACAAAAGCATACTTTACAATAGTAGCATAAGGAATAGACAAGAATTCAGACATTAAAAATGCTGCTGCACCCATAACTGGAGGCATAATTTGCCCATTAACACCAGCTGATACTTCTATAGCAGCAGCTTTTTCAGCACTAAGTCCCATTTTTTTCATTAATGGGATTGTAAAAGACCCTATAGTTATAGTATTAGCAACTGATGAACCAGACATCATACCCATGAAACCAGAAGCAATAACAGCAGCCTTAGCTGGCCCACCAACAAATCTACCAAGTAAAGCGAATGAAAGTTTAATAAAGAAATTCCCAGCTCCTGCTTTATCTAAAAACGCGCCAAATAAAACATATAAAAATACAAAATTAGAAGATACAGCAAGTGCTACACCAAACACCCCTTCTGAAGATAACCATGCATGAGATGCAATAGCAGAAAAATTATGACCTTTATGAGCAATAATATCCGGCATGCTCTTTCCAAAATAAGCATATATTAGAAACATTAAAGCAATAATAGCTATGGGAGCGCCAATAGCCCTTCTTGCCCCTTCTAACAGAAATAAAAGCCCTAAGAATGCCATGATTAAATCAAGATTATTAGGCATTGCTATCCTAAAAGATAAATCTTCATAAAATACAACAATATATAATACCGACATACAAGATAGTATCGCAGAAACCCAATCTAAGGTCCTCAAGGTTTTATTAAAATTTTTAGATATAGGTAAAAACAAAAACAACAATGAAAATGAAAATGCCAAATGAATAGCTCGGGATTTTACATCAGGAAATATTGCCCATTCTAAACCATGATCAACCAACCAAAATGGCAATGGAGATGCTATGAATAACTGGAAACAAGCCCACAAAAACGCTATAAAACTTATTGTATAACTTGTAATTTTATTATCATCATTAATTGGCCTAGAGGAAGCTAATTCCCTGTCTATTAAGTGTTGTATATGCTCTGCTTCCTTTTTCATTATATAATTAATCCCTTTCATGACACTTTATTAGTTAATAACATTACATACTTTTCACGTCAATAAAATATGACCCTAAAGTAATATAGGTATTTTCCTAAAATATACTTAATAAAACAAAATAATACGAATATTTCAATCAATGCAAATTAAAAATTCTTATTAAGAGATACATATTTAATATTAAAAATTTTTATATTGTTGACATATACTAATTACATTTCAAAAGTATACAACACTATTCAAGCCACTACAGCTTATCATTATTAAACTTATATCTTTTATTTTCACATTCAAATATATGAAGAACAACTTTAATAAAATATTTACTAATAATATATTATTTTTTAACAGAATTCAAATTTTCCTATATATCCTACAACAAGAATAAAACACAAGCATACCAAAAAGCTTCAAGTAGCTAAGATATCTTTTATTTGCTAGAATTAACACTAATATAGCATAATTCATAATTTACAGATATGTCTACAAAAGTTCTCTACATCTGCCAAGTTTGCGGAAATCAAACACATAGGTGGACTGGCAAATGCAACGCATGTGGCAGTTGGGATAGCATTACTGGCGAAACAGCTACAGAACACTTAATAAATACACAACATAACCCTGAAATAAAGCTAAGCTCATTATCCGATAAAAATGCAGAAATATCCCCACGTTTCATCACCAAAATCAGTGAATTAGACAGAGTATTTGGAGGTGGAATAGTCTTAGGAAGTAGTACACTCGTAGGAGGAGAACCTGGAGTAGGAAAATCAACACTACTACTCCAATTAACATCAATTTTAGATAAAAATTTCTCTACATGCCTTTATGTATCAGGAGAAGAATCCATAAATCAAATAAAAATAAGAGCAGATCGCCTACAAATCACTCAATCAAACATTCAATTATTAGCCACCTCATCACTATCAGATATTATCTTTTCACTCAAAAAAAACAAAGATTTCAAATGTGTTGTAATTGATTCAATCCAAACTATATACGATAGTAGGATATCATCATCACCAGGAACAGTAGTACAAATACGTATGTGTACCCACGAGTTAATCACATTCACAAAACAGCACAATATAATACTATTTATCTTAGGACAAATAACAAAAGATGGCCAAATAGCTGGTCCAAAAACCCTAGAACACATGGTAGATACAGTACTATATTTTGAAGGAGAAAATAATAGTCAACTACGAATTCTGCGCACAGTAAAAAATAGGTTTGGACCTACTAATGAAATAGGTGTATTTGAAATGTCTGATAAAGGATTAATACCTGTAAAAAATCCTTCATCTCTTTTTTTAGCTAAATCACAAAATAATAACATAGTTGGTAGCGCAGTTTTTGCTGGCATTGAAGGATCAAGACCCATATTAATGGAAATACAATCACTAATTGCAAATACAAACATGGTCACACCAAGAAGAGCAGTAGTCGGGTGGGATGTCAATAGATTGGCAATGATCATTGCGGTATTAACTGCAAAATGCAATATATTTCTAGGTGATAAAGAAGTCTATCTTAACATTGCTGGTGGATTAAAAATATGTGAACCAGCAGCAGATTTAGCTATTGCAGCATCTTTAATATCAAGTTTTATTAACGTAGCAATTCCAGCATCAACAATAATACTAGGGGAAATAGCATTATCGGGAGAAGTCAGGAACGTATCAAGTATTGATTCACGATTAAAAGAAGCTCATAAACTAGGCTTTACAAAAGCTATTATTCCACTTAATAATAAACATGTTTTTACTGATATTAATACGGTAGAAATAGGTCATATAAAAATGTTAAAAAAATATCTTATTGAACTATGAAAATCATCGCTACAGCTTTATTAGTATGTTTTTTAACATTCGTTGCAATATTTACAAAAGTGCTATTGAATAAAAACACTGTACCCAATAATACAGCCAGAATAGTATTACCTATACTCTTTACAGAAGATCAAGTATTTGACACAAATGATTTGATCGGACATCCATATATACTAAACGTATTTGCTTCCTGGTGTACAACATGCCAAGAAGAACACAAATTATGGGTAGAAGTTGCTAAGAAAAAAACAATAAAAATATATGGCATAAACTATCTTGATACAGAATATAAAGTAAAGGAATGGCTGAAAAAACACGGTGACCCATATACTAAAATAGCTAAAGATTACTCTGGTAAGGTTGGAAGTATATTAGGAGTAACAGCAGTACCTGAAACTTTTGTTTTTGATAAAAATGGGAAAATGCTATTACAAATACATGGCAATATATCTAAAGATATATTAGAAAACCAAATATTAAAACTCATACAATAGAAATACTATAATCACTGTAAAAGTATACCTTGATATTCTCTACTGTGATATTATCACTAAAATCAAAACAACTAAATCAATATAATTAGATAACACAACATCATTACATATATTATGTCAGTCATTAGATAGCACATTAAGTGTACAGGTACATAAAACTTCTGTTTCTCTAAGAATGGAAAAATGCTATTACAAATACATGGCAATATATTAAAGATATATCAGAAAATCAAATATTAAAGTTTATCATTAAATATGTAATTATTGATTTATATAACAAGTTTCAACACATTTCCTCAGTATTATATTGAAATATACCTTATATAATAAATAACGTTACAGCTAAACTTGATCATAACAACATATCTTTTCAATAACTATAAAACATACTTTTTGTCTACCTTAATTCTAATAGCAATATATCTACAACATTGTATTTTCAAATGTTTGTTACATTCAACATAAACATACTTAAATGATATATTTCTAATAGCTTTAACTATTTACCTACATATTAAAGCATGCTATATTGAGTTAGTACTATATCAATTTATAATTTGTTAAAAATGACTATCACACAATCCCAACTGGAAATTCTAATAAAAGATGCTTTTCCAGAAGCTGAAGTAACTATTACCAGTCTTGTAAATGATAATAATCACTATTCAATCAAAGTAATCTCAAATCAGTTTCAAGGTAAATCAAAACTAGAGCAACATAGAATGATATACAAAGTGCTAGATGGATTAAACATACATGCAATACAAATACAAACAGGGTGTAAGTAATATACTATGAAAAACGATATAATGGATAAAATAAAACATGATATAGAAAATAATGATATAGTTTTATACATGAAAGGAGACGCTGATTTCCCACAGTGCGGGTTTTCTAGTGTAGTAGTTAGTATTTTAAAAAAAATGAATGTAAACTTTAAGAGCATCAACGTATTAGAAGATTTAGAATTACGTGAGGCCATTAAAGAATTCACAAACTGGCCCACTATACCACAATTATACGTTAAAGGTGAATTTATTGGTGGGTGCGATATAGTTAAAGAAATGTACCACAGTGGCGAGCTTCAGGAATTGCTCAGTAAAAACAATTTAATTTTAACTCAATAATACAAAATACTTTTTATTGAAACTAATTATGAAGCAAGAAGAAGCTAAGTTAGAATTAGATAAACTAAACAGTCAAATACAGCATCATGACTTTCTTTACTATACACAGGATAATCCAGAAATCAGCGATGCTGAGTATGATGTATTATGTCACAAAAGAAACTTAATACTTGAATCATTTCCAGCACTTGCCTTAAGTAATAATTACCAAGACAATGTAGGTAGTGCTCCAGATGCAAAGTTTGCCAAGGTAAAACATGCAGAGAAAATGCTTTCCCTAGATAATGCTTTTAATGAGCAAGATATAGAGAAATTCATCACAAGAACTAAAAAGCTACTAAACATGGACAATAGTCAATCTATACCTATATCTTGTGAATTAAAAATTGATGGATTATCATTTTCTGTGATATATAAAAAAGGAAAAATTTTTCAAGCATCCACAAGGGGCAACGGGTACTTCGGTGAAAATATTACAAACAATGTAAAGACTATAAAAAATCTACCACATACTATCCAAAATGCACCAGATTCTTTAGAAGTCAGAGGTGAAATATACATAGATCGTAGTGATTTTATACAACTCAATAAAGATGGAAACAATTTTGCAAACCCGCGTAATGCTGCTGCAGGATCCATCAGACAATTAGATATCAATATTACCACTCAACGTAAGTTAAAATATTTTATGTACACAATAGTTAATACTAAATGTCTAACACAAGAAGAAATATTGAATCAATTAAAAACTTGGGGATTTTGTATCAATGAACATACTATCACTACAAACAATATTGAAGACGCTCTTAATTTTTACAATCAACTTTACAACAATAGAAGCAACATCACTTATGACATTGACGGCATAATATATAAAGTCAACGATATAAAATCACAACACATCCTTGGCGCAACCAATAAATCTCCAAGATGGGCAATAGCTTACAAATTTCCTGCTGCAGAAGCCAAGACCTTAGTAAATAAAATTTCTATACAAATTGGTAGAACCGGAGTATTAACACCAATAGCAGAACTTGCTCCAATTAACATAGGTGGTGTAATAGTAACAAGAGCAAGCTTACATAACAAAAGTGAAATAGAACGCAAAGATATACGTGAAGGTGATTACGTAATTGTCAAAAGAGCAGGAGATGTCATACCTCAAGTAGTTGATGTAGATAAAAATCTCAGAGCTCAGGAATTAACAAAATTCATTTTTCCAACAACATGCCCATCATGTGGTAGCAATTTATTTCAGGCAGAGCAAGAAGTATCAATATATTGTACAGGAGAATTATTCTGTAAAAACCAAATTTTGGAGAAAATTAAGCATTTTGTATCAAAAGATGCTTTTAACATCATTGGATTTGGAAAAAAACAGCTTTTGTTTTTTTATGAACAAGGTTTAATAACAAATATTGCTGATATATTCACACTAGAAGAGAAAATACGCAATAGTGATTTAAAATTAGAGTCACTACATGGGTGGGGAGAAAAATCTATACATAATTTACTTTCCGCAATTAATAATAGTAAAACTATCAGCTTAGAGAATTTCATTTTTGCATTAGGCATAAGATTTGTAGGAAAATATATAGCAAAAACACTAGCCAACTATTTTCTATCATATGAAAAATGGTATCATGAAATGTTAAGATTAGCTCAAGATGAAAATTATCTGCTCAACATACAACAAATAGGCTACAAAACCATACATTCTCTCAAAATGTTTTTCACAGAGCAACACAATTTAGACACAATAAATAATTTAGTAAAACATATAACAATAACAGACGTAAAACCTACTTCCCATTTATCACTTTTACATGGGAAAACCATAGTTTTTACTGGTGAATTATCAAGTATGTCAAGACATGAAGCAAAAACAAAATCAGAAACTGCAGGAGCAAAAGTTTCCTCATCACTATCAAAAAACACAGATTTTTTAATTGTAGGGAACAATCCAGGATCAAAACATAAAAAAGCACAATCCTTAAATATACAGATTTTAACTGAAGATTTATGGTTACAGTACATTGAACCAAATACCGATGAAAATTAGTAGTAATATCTGAAAATAAGCAAACTCTAAATAACATGCTATAAATTTTCGTGTTTTATACTCATAACAAAATAGACACTCAGCATGTATAAGAAAATTATATTAATAATCTAGTATCAAAAACCAGCCACTACTAAATAACAAGCTTAGTAGAATTAGTACTATAAAAACAAATGCTTATCTTCGGCAATAGTAACACTATATTCCACATGAACAATCAATTCACTATTGTTATTATGTAAAAAACTTACACACAACAATTTACAATAAAAACACCATAGCTAAGTTCTACAAATAAAATACGGCATTAACACGACACATTCTTGTCTATAAATATTTAGCTTAATACTTATATAAAACACAATATCCAATATGGAAAAGAAAAGTTTTATTTATAACACATTACACAACCCAACAACATAAAGAATTTTACGAAACTTGTATTACTAAAATAAATGCTTATCTTTACAACAGTAACACTACATTCACATGAACAATCAATTCACTATTGTTATTATGTAAAAAACTTACAGACAACAATTCGCAATAAAAACACCATAGCTAAGTTCTACAAAAGATATATCATTAGCTACAATTAGTATTCATCTCACTATAAGTAAAAAAATAAATATCCAATATTTGAATACAATAAACTTATGCCACCAATTTCATGAAGACACTATTACAAATTATCACAACCATCACTTTAATATAAATTATACTCAATACTACATTCAGACTCATAATACTGTGCTTTAAATGCAATTATTTTAATCTATAAATTTCAATAAAGATTTATATAATAGAAAAACACACTTACTAATAATAATCACACTGCGGTAAAGATAGCTATAATATACTATCATCTAATGTATCAAAAATCTTTAAATTTTTATTAACAAATTAAGAATATGCTTTAAAATTACTACTCTTAATAGAACCAATCCATATCAACCACAGGACTTATAAACACTAACAGTACAATACTAAAAAAAACTATTATTACTCATTAACAATATTAAGCTTGCACTTATCCAAAAGAGTGAGATTATCTCGCACTTAAAACTATCTATTCTTAACAATATTACCCTATATTGACTTAAGGCTTTGTAAACATTGATTAATATGAAAGAAAAGTCATTATACTAATGATATAATATTTTAGAAGCCATTTATTCTTAATTAGCAATATCAGATTGCATATCTGCTAAAGTAGTCATTATATCTATAAAATTATTATCTAAGACTTGTGCTGAAACTATAATCTTGGATTTCCCTTGCATAAATTTTTCTATCTCACATCCGAAAAATTCATACCTCCAACCCTTCATTACATAACTAAATTTACCACTAAGTAATTTAATTAAGTTACCTTTAGAAGTAACTAGTTTCTGTGAGATGTTATTTTTATAACATAAGTTGTATAATAATATAAGCAGTATATTTAAAACAGATTGATTATAATTAGTATCTATATTATATAACTCATCAACATTAACAGATTGGTTGTTATTAATAATTTCCAAAAGATCACCTACTATACTATGTGTCAAATACTCTTTCTTTATGTACTTACTTAAAGTACTAATATCACTCCTTCTAATAAAATCCTTAATTAAAGACAGTATCACCTTATTTCTCAATATTAATTCACGGTTAAGATTAAAAAACTGAGCTAATTTTTCCCTCCATTCAATTACAGATTTCACAACAATAATTTCTTCTCTTGTAATATCAGAAGAAAGATCAGGAATATCACAAACATCACTATAGTTAAGTTCTTGTAACACTATATTATCCATCTCCTCTAAGAACCATGATAACTTTCCAGCATCTACTAAATTGTCATATAATATTTGATAAAGTTCATGCAAATATATAACATCATTCAATGCATATTGAATTTTATCAGGAGATAATGGACGCAGCATCCAATTAGATCTTTTTAAGCTTAACTTATCTAGTGAAATTCCCAAAAATTGCTCTACTAATTTAGAATATCCAACAGCATTTTCATAACAATAACAAAACATAGCAGCAATTTGAGTATCAAATATCGGATTAGGAATTTTTGGAAATTTTGTTAACAATGCATCTATATCTTGTTTACAATCATGAAAAACTTTCACTATATTTTTATTATACAAGATAGAGCTTAAAGGTGACAAATCCATATCACTTGCTAATACATCAATAACAAACTGTTCCTTACCATATGCAACCTGCACTAAACACAACCTAGGATAATATTCATTACTATTTCTCACAAATTCAGTATCAATTGCAATAAACTTAGGTTGCAACATAAGTAGATTATTACACATATGTTCTAAATTTTTCACACTATCAATCAACATACACTTTTATCTTGCTCCATAATCTAAATTTTAACCCGCAGTACAGAAATATCACGTTCACTAAAAGCTATCAATATAGCATAATCTCTATATTAGATACTCCAAAGACGATTTGACTGTTAACACTAATATTGATTTTATTCCTAATGATAATCAAACAATCTCATTTCACTTATCAATTATCTCTATGATCGTTACATTTTACAAATGTTAACTTAACCACTCCACCATCTTTAATATTATAGAAACCTATTGTTGCATTATGCTCATCCAGTATTTTCTTTACTATAGACAGACCTAGTCCTGTCCCTTGAACACGAGTTGTAACATAAGGTTCTGTAAGTTTTTCTATAAGCTCCTCTGGGAATCCGATCCCATTATCCTGAATTTGCACCTCAACATAATTTTCACCATCAATTACACTAATTGTTATTAGACCCTGTACATCAGACTTCATATCAATTGATTCACATGCATTTTTAAATAAATTAATAAAAACATGATTAATCTGACTTTTATCTAATACAACAAAAATCGGTTGATTTGGTATATTCAATTCATAATTTACAACACAACGACTAAACTGTCCAGAAAATGCTAACTCTTTTACTACACTACAAATATCATGTCTAATTAATACTGGATCAGACATTTTTGCAAATTTAGCAAATTCATCAACAATACACCTAATGCTTGTCACATGACGAATTATCGTTTCAATATACCTTATAAAACTTTCCTTATCAGAAACAATCTCATTTTGATATTTACTACTTAACCTTTCAGCAGCAAGATATATTGGAGTAATGGGATTATTTATTTCATGGGCTATTCTTCTTGCAACATCAGACCATGCAGCTGACCTTTGAGCATCAACTAAACTTGAAATATCATCAAATGTAATAATATAACCTTTACTAATACTACCAAATATTTTTATTCTTACAGATAAAGTAAACGACTTCTTATTTCTTACAACAGCAATCTCATCTTTCATTTTAGAACTTTTAATCAAGTCAGACATTTCAGGAAATATATCATCAAGCTCCCCGTGTAAGATGTCATCTGGAGCTAATAATTCCCTTGCTTTCTCATTCATCAAAGTAATTATACCAGCACAATTAACTGCTATTATCCCAGAAGAAACACCAGATAAAACAGCTTCTATAAACTCCCTTCTCTCATTCATATCTTGATAAAGCTTTATCAATTGTGAACGCTGGCTATTAAGCTGCGATACCATTTGATTGAATGCACGTGCAAGTGTGGACATTTCCTCACCAACTTTACCCTCTTCTATCTTAAAAGATAAATCACCTTTTTGAACTTTTCTTGTAGCATAGAATAAGTCTAACAGTGGACGAACTATATCACCAGAAAAGTTAATGCCATACCAAATAGCAGTAAACAATAACAACAATGATATTAAAATAAATATCATAGAAAATTGTATTTGCAGTGATGATATTTGCGATTGTAGATCTCTATATGACTTCACTGCTCCTTTTGTTGCAGATAAATGTGAAGTGACTTTTCTATCAATAAAACGTCCTACCATAACATAAGTAGATGAAAATCCATCAAGCAAAAGGAAGGCACGTATCATATCCTCTTTAATAACAATAACAATCTTACCATTATCTATTTTATCTAAATCATACCATGGAATCATGTCAAAACTTGATGTAAAACTAAACTTACTATTTGCTATCACTCTACCCGGCTGAAAAATCAATACCTCAGCTAATCCTAGTAAATCTGCTTTAGCTTGCACAATATTCTGTAACGCTACTTTATCGTAATTCAAAATTACCTTATGACCAGCTATATAATGTGAAATAGCTAAAACATCTGAACGAATATTCCTTTTATGTTCTTTCAAATACGCTTCAGCTACTTGAATAGATTCATGCATAACAGCTTCAACTCTCTTATTAAACCAAGCTTGAATACTATAATTAAAAAATAAGGTAGAAAAACCTGAAATAATAATTGTTGGTATAACAGCTACCACTGAAAACATTAGAACAATCTTTGTTTGCAAATGAGAACCTAAGCGTCCTCTTTTTCTTTGTATCCATATATTGATTAACCTGTGGGATACACTAGTAATCAATAACATAAATAATAGCAAATCAAAAAATACTAACTTGATAGCCTTACTATGATCAGGGCCAAGTGGATCATCATGATGAAAAACAACACAATAGGTTATAATTGAAAATAAAAAAATAGATATTGCTAAAAATGAAGCAATAATTCTAAAAAACTTAAATTTAATTATATTGTTATATAACTTTATAAACCAGTTTTTCATTAGTATATTACATGCTGAACAAACTACTGACACAAATGTAAACAAAAACCAGCTCTTAGGTTTGACAACACACTATAACATACCTAATACAGAGGGTATTATAAGAAAACGCTACAAACCCCTTAAACATAATAAATACATAAAAAACATTTATAGCGTATTACATGATTTAGCTTTCTAACACCTCAAGATTAACAGCTGAAAACTTTCCATTATTTTTATCAAGTTGATACTTAACTTTTTGGCCTTCTCTTAAACCATCAATTTTGCTTCTTTGCAATGCAGTAATATGAACAAAAATATCCTTAATATCTTGACCAATATTTTTTACCCTATCACCTTGATCTTTACAAATAAAACCATAACCTTTCTCTGAACTAAACCACTTTACATATCCAGTGTAAGTTGAATCATCCACTAACCGTTGAGACATTAAAAATCCTTAAAAAATAAAATAAACGCATAGACTATACTGCTAAGAACATACTAAGACAATAACATGTACTAAAACATACAATACCATGTTAGACTAAGGGTAAAGGTTAATATATTTTTTGCAAGTAAAATATTAATTTCTATACTATGTTATTCATACATTTATAATTTTTATTAGTAGTAACATTAATAAAACTCATCTCTACAACTCACACAATTACAATATCACTACTAAATTTCCCAGAAAATGCCAATCCTTTTATTACACTATAAATTAATTAATACTGGCTGACATTTCACTATAGTATGGTAATGTCTTAACATTAGTGGAGTACCACATTCAGTCAATCACATTACAAATCACGCAATGTACAATTGAATTGATTTTCGTTAAAATTTATTATAATAGTAAATATTTCATATTCACTTTAAACTATGCACTTATTTTGTTTCGGATATGGATACACAGCCAAGTTTCTCGCACAAAAACTACTACCCTTAAAATGGAAAATCAGTGGAACATCATTTAACAAAATATCACACAATGAAAAGGTAAATTTGTTAAATTACAATTTCCCATTACCAGAATCTATATTCTCTGATGTTACACATGTACTAATATCAATTCCACCAGAGGGAGACAACGTACTACAAAAGTATTATAAATACTTAAAAAAAATCAAATGGTTAGGATATTTATCCGCAACAAATGTATATGGTAATCACAATGGCAATTGGGTAGATGAAACATCTTCAACAAATCCATTGACTTCCAGCGGTATCAATCGTTTAAAACAAGAAAAAATATGGTACAACTCCAATCTTCCATCACACATTTTCAGACTTTCAGGTATATATGGTCCAACCAGAAACGTACTATGTAACCTTATTCAAAACAATGTTAAGTATATTATCAGTGATACTATGTTTTCTCGTATACATGTAGAAGATATAGCAAATATTTTATTTACATCAATAAATAATCCAAATCCCGGAAGTATATACAACTGTGCTGACGATTTACCTGCACCATATTCAAACGTAATTAGATATGGGTCTCAACTATTAAATATTAAAACACCAGAACCAGTGCTATTTGAAGATTTATCAGATAATATGAAAAGATTTTATTCTGAAAGAAAACTGGTAAGCAACTTAAAGATAAAGAATGCATTAAACATATCATTACAATATCCTAGTTATATACAAGGGCTACAAAATCTGATAAAAATTGAAAAACCATTGACTTAACAATAAAGATTTATAAAAAACTTAATTATTTTATATAACAATTAATTTTTAACAAAGGGTATTACCCATTATAAAACTTTCACACATTACTTATTAATTATACGTATTATTTAATACAATATTAATGTCCAATACAATACCCAATCAAAAACATATTATCCAGTAGTAACTATTAAAAATATTTGTTGCCATTACATAAAATGTTATAATTTGTATACACAATTTTAAACTTGCATTAATTAGTGATTAATTGTAAATGTTTTATTCGCTATCTAAAAGATGCTATTTGAGAGGCTAAATATGTCAGTCATGCCAGATCATTGGATAAAAGATAAGGCTATTCAAGAGAAAATGATTGACCCATTTATTGATTATAAAGAGAGCAGCGGGATTTTATCATATGGATTATCATCATACGGATATGACGCAAGAATAGATAATAAGTTTAAGATATTTACAAATGTTAATCCAGTAACAGTCGATCCTAAAAATTTTCCACTAGGAAGTTTCATAGATAAAGAAGAAGATATATGTATTATTCCACCAAATAGTTTTGTTCTTGCAAAAACTGTTGAGTACTTCAAAATACCAAAAGATATACTTGTAATGTGTGTTGGAAAATCAACTTACGCAAGGTGCGGAATCGTTGTCAATGTCACACCCTTAGAACCTGGTTGGGAAGGATACGTAACGTTAGAGTTTTCAAATACTACACCTCTACCAGCAAAAATTTACGCATTTGAAGGGGCATGCCAATTTATCTTCCTAAAAGGAGATAGTCAGTGCAATCTATCTTATAATGAAATGAAGGGTAAATATATGAAACAGTTAGATGTTACTTTACCGATAGTAAACAATAGTTAAACACCACACTTAGTCAATCACTTAAAGACAAGCATTATCAGATCACTGATACACAAACTCTACATCTTCAACTATATACTACAACAAGGTATCTTAAAACATGAAATACTATAAGCCAGACCTTAGATATACACATTTAGTAAGCTTTCAACACATCCCATACTAAAATACCTTACAGTACAATCACAAAAAGCATTCCACTATGCACTGTCAGATATTGGACATACACATTAGTAAACGTTACATTTCCAACTACCATAAGATATTTTACAATCTAGCTATCAAAATATTTCACTATGCATTGTCAGATCTTAGATTACATATTAGTAAGTTCTATACTTTTAATCATATCCCACATTAAAGATATCTTGAACACTTACATATGGCACAATCTAGTACTTTTATATACACTGATAAATAATATTAAAATCTTAATACTTATTGCTACCACTTGCAAAAAGCTACTATTAGTAGTATAAGTGTAAGTTTGAAGTTATAAAAATATGCTAGAATGTACAGATCTTGCATGCATTAGGAACAACAAATGCTTATTTTCTAAGCTTAATTTCACTACACAACAAAATCTATTAACATTAGTTATAGGAAACAATGGTAACGGTAAAACAAGTCTACTAAGGTTACTTGCAGGATTAATCCCTATAACACACGGTAGTGTAAAGTATAATGGACAAAACATCCACAATTCTGATACATACTTTACATCTCTCACATATATAGGACACAAAAATTTTTGCAATGATAATCTCACTGTTTTGGAAAATATGCAATTATGGGCAAATTTAAAAAATACCAATGAGTTAATAGCAGCTACAATATGTTTTTTCGAATTACAATTAGTATTAGATATAAAATACAAGGACTTATCATCTGGCTGGAAAAGGAGAGTTGCACTATCAAGATTATTAATATACAACACTAATATATGGATTATAGATGAACCATTTGTTCATCTTGATGCCCATATAAAAGAATTAATATTAGAGCTCATTTCTACAAGATTAAAACAAAAGGACAGCATTGTCATAATATCTGACCACACTAAAGCCACAATATATGGTGAATGCCAAGTTATAGACCTTAGCACATTAAAAAGTCAGCAATTCAACTACTTATAATCTATCTATACTAATTTAATACTTTTTTTGAATATTACAGAAATATACGCAGAGTGCTAGTCTTACAGATTTAGCATTTTTAAAATTTAAAGATAAAACTACCTATCATTTAATTCCTATCTAGCATCATTCTTTTTGAACATTATATTTATCAAAACACATTTTCACATCACTAAACAAAAACAATATATAACCAAATAACACAGAATATACATTCATAATTCTAAACTATAAATTTTAAAAATTAAGTAGATAATTACTTATAACACAACATATACCTATGATAAAATAATTTTAAACTTACAGCAGTATATAACATATAGATATAGCACATTGCATAATTTGATTCATAATATCAGAGTAGCTTAACTAAGTGATAGTCATTTCATTAACACAGCAAGTAATTCAACAAATGACTAAACTTTAAAAAAATTCAAAACAGGTATTCAGACAGAAAAATCAAAAAGTACAAAAATTTACACTATACAAAAATAACTTACTTATCAGATATAAAAAACCATTGTACCTTAAGATACAAATTTAACACGTTGTAATCTCAGCAATTTCACACAATGCAATAAGTATGTGTTAATAGCAAATAAAATGAAAGCTGTAACTTGATGCAAAGATGCAAGAGCTATAGGCACATTATATATAAATGTCAAAACACCAAAAGTTAACTGTATAAATAAACATGCTAGTAATAAATAAGATGGAAGAAAATTTAATCTTAATATTAACAAAGTTGTAGAAATAACAATCAAAATGAGAACTGCAATTACTTCATGTATCAACTGTACTGTCAGAGGATTATCAAAAATATTAGACCACAATGGCTTCATGAATAATAAATCCTCTAACATGAGTCTTCCTTCTAAAAAAGGAACAGTTTTATGTAACAGACCAGCATTTAATCCAGCCACTAATGACCCAAATGTTATCTGAATAACAATCAATATGCTAATTATATAAAAAACTAATATGTTATTCACTTTTAAATTATAAGTTACACTTAAAATAACAGTAGATAAAAATTGCTGCCACAAAAGATAGAAAATCAACAATGCTAATAACAAGTGTGCTGTTAATTTATAGTGGCTTACATGAGGACGGTCAATTAACCCACTCTTGACCATAAGCCATCCCATAACACCCTGAAACAGTATTAGAAAACAAATGATTATAAAATTCATTATCAAATTTTTATTGAGTTTTTTCTTATATGTAAAATACAGAAACGGTAACAAAAATATTAATCCAACAATTCTCCCAAGTAATCGATGAAAGTATTCTATTAAATATAATTTCTTAAATTCTTGAAGTGTAATATTAAAATTCAGATATTTAAATTCTGGAGTAGACATATATTTTATCTTTTCCACTATCCATGTTTTTTCACTAACTGGTGGGAAGATTCCAATCACAGGATTCCATTCAGTAATGGATAAACCAGAATGAGTAAGACGTGTTATACCTCCAACAAAGACCATTAGCAATATTCCAATAGAACATATACATAACCAAACTTTCACACTAACACATACATGTTCAGTACTATTAGCAACTTTCATTATAACCATTACAATAATCTTAATACTACAAACAAGAACTTATATTTATAGGATGATACAAATTCTAAAAATATTTATACATTGCTATCTAATTTACACTACAAAACAAAGACAATAAACATACTTTTATTTAAACATTATATAATTTCTAACATTTTACAAAAATAAGAACTCATACTTAATGAATTATGCAAATGCGTAAAACATTTATGCAGTACAATTCATGTTAGAATATAAAATGAATTCTACAATACATATAACACTTTTCACTTCAATATAGTTAATCACATGTTGTAGATGCAGACAATCACTTAATAAATATAAATACAAAAAATTCATAAACACTACAACGTCATACATATACTTTTCAGAGATTTCCACTATTGACTTCATCAAAAATTTATAGTAGCTTTAGCATTCTACATTTTTTAAGGCATAATAATGCTAAGGATCTTATTTTTATTAAGCTTAGTGCTACTAGTAGCAAGTTTTCCATTAATAAATAACTGGTTATCTAATAAATCTGGTAAACCTACAGTAGATAAAGAGACAATTATTGCAATTGTTGAAGAATACATATCAAATTATCCTCAAAAAGTGATAGACCTGCTCACTAAAGGGCAAGTGCGAGCAGAGAACGAAGAAATGAGTCAAAATATAAAAAAATACAAATCTGAATTGGAAAATACTTTATATCCTTCAGCTGGAAACAAGGATAGCAAAATAGTATTCGTAGAGTTTTTTGATTACTCATGCGGTTATTGCAAAATGATGTCTGAAGATATGAAACAAATAGTACAAGACGGTAAAGTGCATGTTATATTTAGAGATTTTCCAATACTTGGTGAGTCTTCACTTAAAGCTGCTAAAGCAGCATTAGCTGTATATATGATTAATCCAAATAAGTATATAGACTTCTATTATGCAGCGTTAAATCATAAGCAACAGTTTAATGATGAGTCAATATTAAGTATCATAAAATCAATAGGTATAGCTGAAGAAGACTTCAAAGTATCGTTAGCAAAAAATGCTGATGCTATAGATAAAATGATACAATCTACCAGAGAACTAGCACAGAACATTAATATAAGAGGCACTCCTGCTATTATAGTAGGTGATACATTTATCGGCGGTGCAGCTGATATATCAACTTTAAGAAGTAAAATAGATATGCAGAAACAAGCCATTGAAAATAATTACTAAAAATTTTCAGTCTTTAATGCATCTTATCATTGTTAGGTTTTACTTGAAAGACATCCAGACTACTAGTTTCAGTAATAACGTGTTCACTTTCAAGTAAGTACCCCTCTTCCTCAGTAACATCATCTTTCTGATTGCAAATTTGTGCAGCTGTAATACAACAGCACAATACCGACATGATTAAACAAACAACAGCTACTGCTACACATGTAACAAACAACGTTGTATTCTCTTGATCTACAGCAATAAATAGAAATAAAACAGATATACATCCCATAACTAAAGCTATTACAGGAGTAGCATAAACACAAACATCCTTATCAAACAATGATGTACTTTCTTTCTTCTTATCTAAGTGTTTTTTACGGTAGAAATCAGAACCAAAGTATGATCTCAAACCATCTTCCATTTTAGATACTTCAACTCTATCAATTTCTGATTTAAAATCAGTATCATCAAAATCAGATGTTAACTTTTTATATTTATGACTAACTTTATCATCTGTTATAATTAAACTGCTTGTACTTGTGCTTTCATCTCTAATATCACTTAATTCTATAATACCTATATTTGGGTCGGGTTTCTCATCTTCAGCAATTTTACTTACCTTATACCACATTTCATCTATAGCCAAAATTCTATCTTCATCACTTCTTGAAAAAAATTGAGAAAATAAAGGCTCTTGCATAACAGCTTGATCAATACCTAAACCACAGCTTTCATCTGGTAAAATTGCAGCTAACAAATTATAATCTAGAAGAAATTTACCTGTAGTTTTTGCAATGTTACGAGCGTTTCTAATATCTAATTCAGCATCAGCATGATTCAATTCCCTTAACTTGATAATGCTTAAACAAGCATTTTTAAGAACTTGCTCATTAATATTTAAACACCCATCTTCTCTTATCAAAAGTTTAACTAATCTCTCTGTAATAATATGCCTACCTTTAATAATTGCTTTATTTTTAAATGAAGTCATAGGTGCATTTTGTAACATCTTTTCACTATTAAGAGATTTCAGCACTGCAACAAACATTTTCTCTACCGCAATGCTTTTCTTTAATGAAGTTTTATAACATAAATCCACCAAATCATCAGATAACCCAGGATAGGTTAGAATATTAAACAACAAAAACGCAGGTGAACTTAAATCTGCAGAGTATAAATCCTCTCCAATTTTTTCTGCATTATACAAACATACATAAGATACAACTAGTTGTAACAAAAGAATACTTGATTCTTTATCAAAACACTTACAAGGGAATACTTGTATTCCTGTATCAGATTCATCAATTAAAAATGATACTGGAACATCACCTAATATATCAGCAAAACCTTTGCAAAATTTTACATCATACTCCATCTCAAGATCACGTAAAGAGATATTAAACCTTTTGGCACAAATATTAAGCATATTGTTTATCTGATTATATACTTCACAATGATCATCAGATAATTTCTCTAGACTATCTGGAGAAAAGTCATAAGGTAATCCTGGTTGAACATATTTTAACAAATTTAAGATAACAGAAAAATAAGATGCTAATTCTTGCTTCAACTTTTCTTGCATCATATATAGGCTATTGTTACTTCTAGAACGTTTATAAGCAATATGAAAAATATTTAACATTTTTAATATTAAGTTCCTTTCCAAAAAATTACCAAAAAGAAGCTTAATCAATAAACCACCTATACTATTACTAACACTATTATCAATAACACCATTAGATCTTTTAAATACTCGACATAACATTACTGATGCTTGTTGAGCTTTTAACTCATGTGTTTTCTTACATTCTAGCAAGACATCATATGCTAGATTTGATCTTGTCAGTTTTTGCCCTAAGATTTCCCCACACAACAAATGTTGCACTAAAATAAAAAATAAATGTTTTTCAAACTTAACTTCTGATAAATCAATATGCTGACAATGTAATTCTTTTACCATACCTGCAAAAACTTTCCTATATTCTTTAAGTAATACTTCAGTATCACCCCCAACCATATTAGCAATGTCAGATAGCTCATTATAACATACACCATAACACATACTAACCTGCTCTATTGGCACTCTGTTAACAAAAGCAGCATGATAACATAAAGACATTAATTCAAGTAACAACTCAAGACCACATTTACATTCTTTGTTTTCATCAATATAGTAAAAATTAAACTTACCTAATGCTGTCACTAACATAACATGCATCTCGTTTACATCTTGCGCTAACAGAGTTTTATATAACTGCAACATATATTCTAATTGCAACATCCTATTAAGCTTTCTAGTCCTGAATATTTCATAAACAGCTAAGGAAACGTCATAGAAAGCAAAAACACTCATCTGACAAGAAAATGGATTATATGACTTCATATCACCACTAACAGCAGCTAGTGAACCTCTTGTTGATAGACATATATCATTAAATATACCTGCGTTAAATTCATCTATACTTCGATAACATGCATATATATCTTCTACATTAAAGACATAAAATAAATCCTTATAAAAATTAACAATATCTACTTCACACGCCATACCAAGATTACTTGTGAATACTTTAGGTAATTTATCCAACTCATCACAAATAAACTGGCATGTCATAGAAAAAATTTGTTTTCCAAATGATTCACTAAACTCACCAGAATTAATTCTTACAAATTCATTCATAGCAGCTTTATACATAACAAGGACAAGCATCCTCATTTCTACATTTTTTTCTTGTAGTGCTAACCCTGCTCTAGCTTCACAATAACTCAACTGAGCACTTTCAATTATATCAGATAGCTTAGAACGTAATGACGAATAATCTATTTTAAAAACTAAATCTACAAATTTTTCAACATATGGCAACAACACATCGTTAGGAATTTGATCTTTACTTGTTTTACCCTGCGTCATGATACTTGCACAAAGCTCAAACAGATCATCAACTAACATATCAATCATTGCATCATTATTATAATGTTCTGACCCCAATTGCAGTTGACAAGCGTAACAGTAAAAACGCAGTAGTACATACATTTGAATAGTCCATAAGTATGCTCGACATACTAAATCAAGTTCACCAGATTCATTTAATCTTTCCAAAATATATTGATAACTCGTATAATTTCTGTGATCACATGCTTTAACTACAAAATTCATTTCTTTTGTGCTTACAATGTCAAATTTGCATCCACCATATAATACGAAAGAAGGAGTATTTTGATGAAAAGACTGTATAACAGCCAAGCATGCTAATATTTCTTCACTAGTGAACCCATGACTTCTTAAAAAAAGCGCAAGGCAACTAATTTCATGCCTAATAAAAGCATTTTGTTTAAACTTACCAGTTAACATTTCACACTCACCATCACTAATAAATAAAATATGCTATTTACAAATAGCAAAATGTTTTTACTATTTTTAATCTAGCTTAAAGACTAATTGCTAACCCTCTTTTTAATACAAATTATATTTATTACTATTCACTAACATGTATGTACTTATCTTAGTATTTAAATTGAATACATTAATTTTTGAACAACTATTATTATAATATATTTATAGTATATTAAGAAAATATTTTTTAACACTTAATACTATTTTAATAAACTGCTAGATTTTATTGTACAATGCATCCAGTAAATTACCTTTTCCCACTTCTTGCTGCTCACCAGTTTTCATATCTTTTACCTGTACAGTATTACTTTTTAATTCCTCATCACCAAAAATTAAAACTATGCTATTATCACTTATTTTTCTCAACACATTCTTTAAACCAGTATTCTTATAGTTCCAACCTACAGAAATACCTTTACAACGTAATTCATAAGCAAGTTTTAAAGCATACGACATTGCATCCTTACCTATAGGAACCAATACTACATTTCTAGATTCTTTGTGTTCATAATCCATTAGTGCACTTACTCTTTCAATCCCCATAGCAAAACCAATAGCAGGCGTATCATTTCCTCCCATAGACTTTACCAATCCGTCATATCTACCACCAGCAACAACTGCATTTTGTGATCCTAATTCAGACGTTGTGAATTCAAACACTGTATTACAATAATAATCTAATCCCCTTACTACATTATGGTTCAATTGATAAGGAATACAAAGATCATTTAAGCCATCTAGAACCTCTTTAAAAAAATCACTAGAGCATTTGGTGTAAAAATTCGCAATACTAGGAGCATTCAACAAAACTTCACAATCTTCTGGAGATTTAGAATCTAATATCCTTAGAGGGTTTGTAATGAGTCTACGTTGGCTATCCGGTGATAAATCCTTTTTATATTTACTTAAATATTCAACAAGACTAAGTTTATATGAGCTCATAGTCTCTTTATCACCTAAAAAATTAATTTCTAATGTAACATTATCCAACAACTTTAATTCACTCAGAATACTATAACCTAATGCTATCATTTCAACATCTGCAAGAGGACTATCACTCCCAAAAAACTCAAAATTAACTTGATGAAACTGTCTTTGACGACATTTTTGAGGACGTTCGTAACGAAATACTGGTCCACTAGAAAACAATTTAACAGGAGTAACTAAATTCTTACTAATTAATAACCTCACAATAGCAGATGTAAACTCCGGTCTTAGTGTAATATTCTCACCGCTTTTATCCTGAAAATTATACATTTCCTTTGCTACAACATCTGAATCATCTCCTAGAGTCTTAGTAAACACCTCAGTAAACTCAATAATTGGCGTGTCAACAGCTACAAACCCATACCTATTTGCTATTGATTGAGACAGATGTTGTATATACTGAAACTTATAAAATTCAGCACCTAATAGATCTTTGGTACCTCTAACCTCTTTCAATTTACTACGCTGCATAAAACCTCAAAACTACATTATACTATCCTGAACTATATACATACTATTTTAACCAACTTATACATTAAATATTTTTTAAATAATAAATAAAGTACTGTACATTAATCCTAAATTTAAAAAGTTAATTGCTAAACCGGTCACAAGGAGTATACAATAAAAGGTTATATAGGTATCACAAGTATATAATGAAAAACAGAGAAAAAATTTACGAAGGGAAAGCAAAGATAATATTTGCAACATCTAATCCTTTAGAAGTAATACAACATTTCAAAGATGAAGTTACTGCTTTTAACAACAAAAAAGCAGATATTATTAATGAAAAAGGGATCATCAATAATTATATTAGTAGTTTTTTAATGAAAGAGCTTACAAACAAAGGTATAAAAACACATTTTATATCATTGTTAAATCAAAGAGAACAGTTAGTAAAAAGGATATCAATAATACCACTCGAAATTGTAGTAAGAAATCTATCAGCTGGCAACTTTAGCAAAAGATTTCAAATAGCAGATGGTACATCCTTTAAATCACCTATTATTGAGTTTTACTATAAAAGTGATAAGTTATCTGACCCCATGGTAAGTGACGGACATATTTTAAGTTTTCAATGGCTTACAAATCAAGAATTAGAAAAAATAAAAGTGCTATCTTTTAAGATTAATGAAATCCTTAGTGAGCTTTTCTTAAATGTTGGCATTAAGTTAGTAGATTTTAAATTAGAATTTGGAAGATTATATAACAATAAAGAATCAGATTTATTATTAGCTGATGAAATAAGCCCTGATACGTGTAGGCTGTGGAATATCTTAGACAATAGAAAATTAGATAAAGATCTTTACCGCATGAATTTAGGAAATGTAATAGAAGCATATAAAGAAGTTGCTCACAAATTAAATGCCATTACTACAATTTAATAATACATAATTGATAACAATAATTGGAAAAAACTAATATTGTAACGTACTACTTTATACAGAATTTATAATAATTTACTTTATTATTAAGAAGCCTTTAAATTTTGCTACATCATACAACATAATACATTAATCTAAAATAATTACATTTCAAAATACTAAAAAAAACAACGTTTTTATCAAACATAGAAATCAACATAATACAAATTTTTCTTAACCATCAAAAAATATCTAGATTTATTATTACACAGCCTTTGACAGTATATTAAAATAACCACTCACACTGCTACACCTTACACGTGAAATAGAATTGTTACATATTTGTGATACCAATACTTCTAAGTTCTCCTTTAATTTTTGTATCTCACCGTCTATATACTGCACATCTTGCTTTAAAATTAGCAATGTACTACTATTTACCCCACTTGGTGACTTTATACTTTTTCTCATACGTTTTAACCAAGTAACCCTCGATGCAATCTCTTCATCATATTGAACAAAATCACTCAATAAAAAATCAACTAGAATATTCTTATAATTCTCAGCAGCAAAAAGTAATTTTTTCATATTACACATCTGATCTATAATATCACTTCTTTGATCACAAAGGCTTTTTACGATAGCTTTTGTTCCTTCATGTTCACACACAATATTACTAAAATTATATTCTTTTGTTATAATTGCATATATTGATTTAAATTGATTATTGTAAAGAAATTTAACAATTCTTTTTTCATACCCTTCAATGTCTCGTTTCTTACAAGACATGAGTATTTTTACTAGAAAAAATTCTATTTCTTTACCTACAGTACGAAACCGCGATGATAATATTTGATAAATTTTTGTATATGCATTACATATATTTTCAGCTGACATAACAATCTTTATAACATTCTTAAATGTTAGACTAAATTCCCCATATAGCTGGGTTTTATATGTATCACTCTTTGTACGTTGACACGCTTCCGTACCAAAAACATGATAAGTAATCTCAGAACAAATAGTTTTAAAACTATGTTTTACTTGACTAAATAAAAAACTTGACTTTAGCAAGTTACTATTACTTCCAAAAATAATATACTTAACCATTAACATATCAATCCGCGATATTGCAAAAGTAGATACCATAACATTACAAATACTATCATTATCAATAACGTCACTTGCAGATAATATTTCCGATATAGAAGGGATGCATTCCAATACATCAAAATCCCGATTTCTAGTTTTAGAAACCACATTCATAAGCTCTTCATACTTCTTTAGTAATTCATCATTATGCTGTTCTACACTATCCTCTACAATATTCTGTTCGGTGTTTTTCCTTACTTTTTTATTTAACTCATTAATGACTTTATAATAATCCTCTATTGCTTTCTTTTCTACTCTAGCTGCTAATCTTGTAGCATTTTTTCTCATTATAAAGAATCTAACAAACTTATCTATTGTACAATTAATACATTTTCTCACAAAACTATCATTTAACAGTATTTCTTTATTTTTTATCAAAGCAAGAACTGCCATAATTTCAGTATCTTTTTGTAATGTTCGCAGTGATTTATCTTTATGTATTAACATTTTAAAGAACAGTATTAGCAACTCATAGAATTGAAAATTATATTCATATGTTATCAATAATGTTCTAACTTTCTCTAGTTCCTCTTTCTCTAACTCTAATGAATTCACTATTTCCATGAGGTATTGTCGCCTCATTAACTGATGCTCAATAACTAACGTACTTTTAAATAAATTAGGACTTGATTTACTAAGATTAACTTTTCTATACATATATAACACTCTATTTAATATATATTAAAATTTTCCATAAATAATATATCATTTACAATATATTTTTATAAAAAATTTATAACTATACTAACTATTATGTTAACTATACTGAACGCACGTTACCACAAGCAGACACAACTTCATATCCGTTTGTAGTAGAACCTAACAACATGCCTCTTGTTTGTCTAGTATTCAACAGAGCAGCTTTTTTAGAATTTATTTGTTTCATTCTCGATATTACATTCTTTACAACATTACTAGCATCTGCTATCGAACATTTTAATACTAACCCTAACATTTCTAAATCTTTACCAGTACCATTTAATATAAAATTACCTATAGTACAACAATTCTTTACAATGTTATTAGCTTTATCATCGTAAATACCAAAATCACTAATAATACATGATACAAGACTATCAATATAATCAGAATTATTCTCTATAAGTGCTATCCTCTCATTTTCAAGTTGCTTGATTTTCGCTTCACACTCACTCAACAATACTGCACTACTACCAAAATTTGCATTAAGCGCACTTAACTCCTTTTTTAAAGTTGCCACACTAGGCTTAAACTTGGATAAACCAAACTTACCATGCTGTTTTCCATCACTAACAACTGCTTTATCAATTTCTGCTCTTTTTTTCTCAATTTTTCCACTAATTTTCAACTTCTGATCTAATAACTTTTTACATTCCTTATTCAGCACACTTGTATATTCAATAATAACAGCATAATAACAAAGTATTCTCTTTAGATAAAAATTCTCACAAATCTTTCTGTCATTAAGTAATACCTCTAATAATTTCCACTCATTATCCGCCACATTACCGCCAGAAAATATCCTTACAAAAACTGGAGATATATTTTTAATAATTGATAACAATAACTTTTTAGTAACTGATCTGTCACGTTCTTCTAATAATACTAAACTTGTATCCTCTGACCCAACAGAATCAATATCTACAAAATCCATTTTCAAAGCTTTCATATGCAATTTAATTTTCTCGTAACAATCAACAAGCAATGTTGCCTGTTCTCTTACAACGCCATCTACGTTTGACTTCGACGTTACATTACCTTGTTTCTTTTTCTCTTCAATTAAATTATAGATTAATAATTCATATCCATTATTAATAAGAGGCAAACACTGAGTATCATCCTTTATAGTACTAGCAACACGTTCTACTACAGGTACAGTCAATGCAGCTTCACACGTTTGACTATTAGAAATCTCTACTGGACTCAATATACACGAAATAGTAGATCCTATTAATTTTTCACTAACACTACTACTTGCTAAATGATTATTAGTCCCAGTAGGCAGCTCTTTCTGAATTTCAGATGTATCAATAATTGCAGCAGCAGGTTTTGCTGATGCATTTTCCATAAAAAAATCTTTTTCTAAATCAAACACAGCTGCAGAAGTAGGTTCGATAGACTTCTGGCTAACATTATCATTTACTGGATGACAAATAGATTCATCAAATAACCGACCTTTCATTTCAGTTGTGTCAATACTCTGAGTAGCAGATGTTGCTAAGTCTTCAACGCCTTGATCAACAGCACATACTTGTACATTTGTTTGCTGCAATCCAGACAAATATTGTTCCAACTCCCGTGATAATCTTGGTTGTAAAAATTTTGATCTATCACCTATATTAGGATTTGCAATATGAGGATAAAGTACATTAATTTTACGAGCAGCTGTATTAAATCCACTAGAAATAAAACTAATACCATTTTTAACTTTATTCACACAAACATTTTTTATTCCATTACTAACAACATACATAGTCTTAAGTGCATTTTCATCACTTTGCGAAACACTAGATCGTTGTTTAGTCTCCTTAGATGTATCAATATTAGAAGGTGCTTTTGCTACACCAAATCCTGTAGGAGACAATGCCAATTCTTGGTCTACACTACTTGCTGATTGATAAACAGTCTTAGTAGATCCCTGTATTTCAGATGTACTAATAATTGGAGCAGGATTTTCTTCTGTACATTTTATATAAGACTCTTCTGCTAAATCAAATGCAGCAACAGATAGTATTAATTCCTGTCTACCACTACTATTTGCTAAATGACTATCAGTACCAACAGGCAGTTCTCTCTGCGTTCCAGCTGCACTACCAATTACAGCAACAGCTTTTTTCTCCTCTTGACCCTCAAGTTTTTCTTCTGAGTCAACTGTAAACTCAGGTTCTATAAATTCTTGAATTACACAACTATTTGCTAAATGACTATCAGTACCAACAGGCAGTTCTCTCTGCATTCCAGCTGGACTACTAATTACAGTAACAGGTTTTACTGACATATCTGTAATACTTTCACCAAAATTACCTACAACTGTTCTCTGTAATCCATGTAATTGTTGTGATAACCCTTGTTGTAAAAATCTCGCTCTAAAACCTATCATACCAGGGTTTGTATGACGTGGATAAAGCATACTAACTTGATTGTAAGCAAATAGTTGTTGTAAACCATACGCAAACCTCGGTTGTAAAAATCTATCCACAAAACCTATATCAGAATTTGCATCACGTGAGTCACGTCTATCAATTTCATTAGCAGCAAAATTAACCATACAAGTAATAGAACCATGATTAATTTGGCCTACAAAAGTATTTTTTGATCCACTACTAACACTATATGCAATTCTAAACACAGTTTTTTCTCTTGGTAAGACATCAGATAACTGTTTATTCTCCCCAGACATATTAACATCAAAAGAATCTTCTGCTGCATCAACCACAGATCCAACAGCATATGGCACTAATTCCTTACCCAAACTAGCACTTATTGATTGATCAAGAGCTTCATTAAGCGGTTCACTCTTTATTGTAGCTGTGCTAACATTTTCAGAAGAAAATCCTGCTGATACAACACTACTAGAAGACTTCTTTTCTGAATCAAAAGCTATAGGCTCTACAAATTTTTGACTTACACTATTACTTTCTACAACACTAGTATGTAGTTCTTGCGGTATTTCAGGCGTGCTAACAGTTGCAGTAGATTTTGCTAATGCATCTTCAATAGAAGACTTTTCTGCTAAATCAAAAGCATTTGTAATAGCAGCATTATCCAATACAATAGTTTTAGAATCTCCATCATTTAGAGAAAATGATTCAGGATCTACAACATCAACCAGCGTTGTCCTTTCATGAATATTTGCTTCACTATTATTTGCAGCATTTTGTACCGTACTAACATCATCAGGTAAAGTAACAAAACAATTTTTAGTAGTCTTACCACAATCAACAATACCTTGACCAGTAGACATATTTGTTTCATATTTCAAATGTTCTTGATTTGTAGAAAGACTAAATTCTGTACTACCTTTTTGTTTATACCCCACTGCACATTTTTCTTCATTATCATCAGACTCCGTATCGGAATAAATAACAGTCGGATACTCAGCAAAACTTACATGTTCTTCTTCATCAGGCAAGACTACATATTCACTTTGAGACATATCCTTTATTACTAAAGTTTTCTTACTTTTTGCTACATATTCTTCTTCCCTTATTCCAGTTGTATAATTAGCTACTGGGTTAACACTAGACAAAACTGAAATATCACTATGTTTACTACCTGTAGTAGTACCAAGAGAAAACAACATTGAATTATTATCACCTACTGAACCTGCATTACCAGGTACCCCAACAGCTGGGTTAAGGTTACCACCTGTATAATCTTTAATACTATCACCTTGAGCTGCACTTACACTTTTGTTTTGTAATCTACTACTAATTCTTTCTAGACCCTCTTCAATAGCTTGAGCAAAAACACCATCATATGTTCTTCTATTAGAAGCTTCACTAAAAGGATCTGGCTTAACATGAGAAGAATATACACCTAAAGCTTTCTCATCTTCACTATCAGAATAAAGTGTACCATCAGAATATGGGACTTTTTTCTTTGTTCCAGAACATAACAAACATGAATCACTGTCATCATCTGTTTCTAAATCTGCTAATTTGTCATCTAAAGCTTCGTCATAAGACGTAGTAACAAATGAAGCCATACCTTTACTTACACTACTTCCAATATCATTAAAAAGTTTACCACTAATATCTTGACGTGCTGTTTTTGTCACACTTAAAGTCTCTTGAATTTGCACCGCTGTCTCTTCTCTTCCAATTATATGAGTTTCTTGTGTAACATCATGTGCATTTGATTGTATACTACTAGATCCTACACTACCAAAAGCAGAGTGCTGAGCACTCAAATTAAGATCATCATCTATTACTTCTTCTACTAAGCAACTATAACTTGCTAAGCCTTCTCTAGAAGTATTAATAATTGGCGCAAAACTTTCATTTGTATCACTTTCAACATTCTTAGCATGTTCATCTACTTGCATTCTCTCCTTCACATCCAAAGTTTCTTGAGTTTGCATTGCTCTATTTATTTGCTGTATTCCAGCTGCATCACTTGTTTCTTGATCAACATTAGGTGTACTTGGTGGTACACTATTAGATTCTTCATCAGTAATAGTCTGAGCATTCAGAAATAAACCACCTCTAATACTTTCATTTTCACTTTCCTCATCGCAATAAAGTAAATCTCGATCTATATCATTACATTCTTCATTATCACTAGCTTCTCCTAATTCTAAATCTGTACTATCTATTGCTGGACATTCTATAGCCTGCATTACTCTCTTATTATGCCTATATATCATAATCAAGAATATTGATGTCATAAGTAATATTAAAAATATTAATACTAATATAGCAGCAACTAACAGTGCTATTCTATAATGATCTTTCACAAATATACCATGCAAACACAAAAACTAATTTTTATTAATATAAGTAGTATCTTTTTTAAGAAACTTATTAATTATCATACTAAAAAAATACCTTAAAGATCAAGTATTATTAAAATTTAAAAAAATATCTTACTTAATAAATTAGTTAATCTTAACATAAAAAGCATCAAATCCATGCAAAAAAATCTTTCCTTTTTTAAATCAATAAAGAATTATCAAACAAATGTTATTTTTTAGAACTCAATGCTTTTTATTAAGTTTAGAAGTGTTTACAAAATTAATAACTACTACCTCAATTGACTTGAAGCAAATTCATTAACATTTGCTCCGCCACTTAACATGCAATGCATATCTCCAACAAATTCACCTCTCATTGGAAAACGATATCTAGCATGTACTAACCTTAGACAATCATTTTTAACAGCATTAAATACGAAGTTTACTTCACATTTTTTCAAGTGTCCTCTTACCATTTCATTAGATTTTAACTGTAATTGCTTAACAAAAAATGTCTTTAATACTTTTAGATGAACTAACACATTCTCTTGTAGAGTATCTTTATGAAATAACAAACAACTGCTTACTACTTTACCTTCTTCTCTCTTTTGTAAATACTTATTTGCACCTTTAATTATTGCGTTATTTATAGTACACACCTTATTATATATGGTATATGCTGCTTCATTAAAAACCCTAATATATACACCAGATATTGCATTTTTTACTGCAAAACCTATTCTCCATTTGACATTAGTTTCTATAAAATCACGTATATTTTTAATTGAGCTTGAAGAATTAATACAAACTTCATCCTGCTGTATGTCAACCTTTGCAAAAATATTCTTCATATCTTCCATACACTCATTCACTATTCTCTTGCCATACTTATCCCATAGTATAACCTCCTGCGTCATACACCACTTATTAATACTATTTCGTATAAGATTATCTACATACATAATGCGTGAATCAGCAATATACAGCAACTCTTTAAACTGAATGTCAGCATCACCCTTACTTTTTAATTGCAACAACAATTTACGCATCATAGAAAATTTTTCACCTAATACTTCAATTAAAGTTCTATTGAAACCATCATCACATAAAATAGTAATTTCACCTAAATTGATTATTGACGGCACAAAATCTGCAGCACTACTCCCTTGAGACCTAAGGTCCATAACATTGCTTCTACTTCTCCTAATATTTGGATTAACCTTAACAGATTTACCTTTCTTATCCTCAGTTGTATGACCTTCAGGATTAACTACCCCTACTAAACTAAATCTAGAACTTTCCTTATGCATAGCAGATGCACTTCTCACTAATGATTTATTACTGGTGCCTTTTCTATTAGGCCTATCTGTTGCAATATCAGGCATATTTTCTACAGCATGTTTTGCTATACCTACACTACTTGATCTTTCATCTCTTACTGGAATTCCAGATTTTTTTAATGTAGACTTGCCTGTTCTTAGATCTTGATACATCACTCGTTGCAAACTGTGACTATTATCATTATCTTGTACTGGCTCTGCTATTTTAACTTCACTAGACTTAGCACCAGACGCACAGGCAACATTACCACCACCTTTTTCTACAGATTTATCTTGATGAACTACATGCTTTTTCTTTCTATCACTAGATTTCACTAATTTCATTATTGAAGCAATACGGCCACTAACTGGTACACCACTTGTCCCAAATTTTTTACTTCCAGACGAACCAGATCCACCATCAGCTACCGACTTCTTACCAACATCACAATCAGGTGTTTGAGAAACTACTTCTATATCATCCGACTCATGCACAGGCATCTTCTCTACTAATTTTTTCCTAGCCACTGACTCCCGCATTACTGGTACATTACTTCTATACCTTTTAGGAATAGCACCACTACGCACTTCTGCTTGAACAACTATTGAATTTTTCATACAACTCATTGTCTCTTGACTTTGAGAAATATCCACTTTCTCAGAAATTCCACTAGATTCCTCAACCCGCGTTATTGTAGGAACTGTAGTACAAGACGCATCATCTTGTCTGATAATACTTTGTATACTTACATCACTACTTGCAAATTCTTGTAGATAATGCAGTGCATTCGTCAAAATATCATCTAATGAAGTTGGATCTGCTATCACATGAACACTGCTTTCACTAACATTACCAATTTCTTGATCATTAGACGGTACTCCAGTTTCACAAGCAATGACATCTTTTAACTTTACACCTGAGTCTCGCACAACACTTTGTGAAGTTTCCGAATTATCCTCAGTTCCTACAGTTGTGCATACAACCTCCTGAGATTCAGAAACCACAGGCTTAACACTACTCTGTAAAATATTAGAAATATGATCTTTCATATTTATTAAATCTCCTTGATTAACAATAAAAATTCTACCATTTTTTAATCTTCCAAAAGTTTTTAAACATAAAACGATATTTTGTAGCATCGCAGTACAAGAATAACTACTTACATCGTAACAACCAGGACTATTCAACCCTCTACTTCCTTCAAAAAAACTTCTCACCGAATGATTTGAATGGAAAATTGGTACGTCCTCAAATTTTACACATACTGTCATACTATTTATAGTAGGACACATCATAAATTTTGAAAAGCTAAAACTAACATTATCACATGCAAATCTATTACTAGAATGAAATGATAACCTATGATTAAATACATAAGATGTAAAATAATCAAACCTTACTTCCACAAAATCTACATCATTACACCTATCCAGTTTTGTATCATTGACACTTACTATACTAAGATCAGCATCACAAGTTTGTGATCTTATAAGGTTACTACAAGAATCATCAACTTTATCACAATAATCAAACTCAGGTATTACCTGACATTTAACTGTAGCATCACTTTCTGAAATATCAGATGCAACACAATCATCAAGAAATGAAACACTGTAAAACGCTTTAGCATTTTTAAAACTCCCAGCCATCATTTTAGAACAATAAGGTTGAGTCAGAGTATCTAAATCCTCTGAAACTTCAAAACTCCAAAAATACTCATCAGAAGATGACTCTAGACTGCTATGCACAATCATATCTTCAGTAATTTCTTCTATAGCTGTAGGGTTGTAAGTTTTACGCACAACATCAAACCTAGACTTTCTTTGATTTACTGCATTTACACATCCACTTATACTAACATCTCCATCAGAAAGTTCTTCACTACTATTGCCTATTACATCTCCAGCAACTCTCGCCATAGCTGCAGGGTTGTAAGTCTTACGCACAACATCAAACCTAGACTTTCTTTGATTTACTGCATCTGCACATTCACTTATACTAACATCTCCATCAGAAAGTTCTTCACTACTATTGCCTATTACATCTCCAGCAACTCTCGCCATAGCT
>NZ_QOHL01000042.1:0-4833 GCF_004181775.1 Ehrlichia minasensis | reverse complement strand
TATTAGGCTTATGTGCTGGGTTGACTTCTATAAAATTTACTTTTATTGGCAAATGGGAATCTGCTGTTATGTTTATTATTATTGCAGCACTAATAGATGGCATGGATGGCAGAATTGCTAGATTACTCAATTCTACTAGTGGTTTTGGTGCACATCTTGATTCTTTTGCAGATTTCTTAAATTTTGGTGCTGCTCCTGCTTTCTTGATATACTGCTAGCACTAGAGGCTTATTAATATAGCATTTTCATACATCAGTTGATATGTTACACTAACTTTAAAAAATATGTTAAACTTTGAACTTACTGCACAGAATTTATATACCAGAGAAGGCTTAGTAAAGCTAGATAACTTATTTCTGTCTTATTTACAATCCCACAACCAAAATCTATATGAAACACTAATTAGAGAACGCAATAATGAAAGTAAATCCAATAATACATCATGCACTATTATAGAACTTTCATATATAGTCGAAGACTTTATATCAAAATTGTTCAGCATTGAAAATGAAATAATAACACAACAGAATATACACAAAGAATTTTCAGAAATATATAGATGTAAAAGATTATTCATACAACGTTATGCTTTAAAAAAATATCCGGATATAAACAGCTTAAACATATCAGAAATCACAGAACAAATCAGAGAGCTATTCCAATTTCCTATTGAAGACAAAGAATTTGCAGAACAAACACTATTATGGTTAGAAGACAAAGAAAATCATTCAGAAAAATTAGATATTACAGCTAAGTATGCTGCATACATGATACATTCAGGATCACATAACATTTTATTTAGTGTACCTAATAAAATAGACTTTTACAACTTAGTCCCAACAATAACAAAAATTGTTAATGATGACATAACAGTAATGACATCAGAACGTATCAAACGTAGAGATGGGTTTAACCTTACACATAAGCAACCCACTTTATATAATGCTTTAAATAATTCTCATTATTGCATTTTTTGTCATAAACAAAATAAAGACAGTTGCTCAAAAGGAATGTTAGGAAACAATAATGAATTCAAGAAATCAATACTATCAACAGAATTACATGGCTGCCCTCTAGAAGAAAAAATATCAGAAATGAATCTAGTAAAATCTCAAGGCTATCCTATAGCAGCATTAGCAATCATTATGATTGATAACCCATTATGTATATTAACAGGATATCATATTTGTAATGATTGTACTAAATCATGCATTTACCAAAAACAAGATCCTGTTAATATACCAATGGTTGAAACCCAAATCATTGACAATGTACTAAGCTTACCTTACGGATTTGAAATATATTCGTTACTCACCAGATGGAATCCTATAAACTTTGAACATCCATTACCTAAGGCTAATACAAATAAAAATGTATTAGTTGTAGGGCTAGGTCCAGCAGGGATTAATTTATCTCACCACTTATTAAATGATGGGCATACTGTTACTGCAATAGAAGGGTTAAAAATAGAACCTCTTCCAGAGAATATTTCTGGAGTTACTCAATCTGGAGAAAAAATAGAATTTAATTTAATTAAAAATGTGGAAATTGACCTATACGATAATTTAAGTGAGCGCATACCTTATGGATTTGGCGGAGTATCTGAATATGGTATTACAGTAAGATGGAACAAAAATTACTTAAAAATAGCCAGATTAATACTAGAAAGAAGAAAAAATTTTGCAATGTATGGTGGAATAAGGTTCGGTAGTACATTAACAATAGAAAATGCTTTTGAGATGGGGTTTCATCATATTGCTCTTGCAACAGGATCTGGCAGTCCTAATATAATCAAGATACCTAACTCCTTAGCAAGGGGAGTACGTATGGCATCAGACTTTTTAATGTCATTACAACTTACAGGAGCTGCAAGAGCAACTTCCATTGCAAACTTACAAATTAGAATGCCAATTGTCGTTATAGGTGGAGGATTAACAGCAATAGATGCAGCAACAGAAGTCCTTGCATACTATCCATTACAAGTAGAAAAATTCCTTACAAGATATGAAGCATTGATAGAAAATTATGGTAAATCATATATTGAACAAAACTGGACAGAAGAAGAAAAAATTATTGCAAATGAATTTTTAAATCATGCAACGCAAATAAGAAAAGAAAAAACATCAGCAAAAATAGAAAATAGACAAGCAAAAATTATAGAATTATTACAATCATGGGGAGGAGTAACTATTGTCTATAGAAACAAGTTATCACACGCACCAAGTTACAAATTAAATAGCGATGAAATAAACAATGCACTTGCAGAAGGAATATACTTTATAGAAAATCTAGAACCATATGAAATGATAACAGATCAGTACAATCACATAAGCAACATTAAATTTACTGATCAATATAACAACAAAAAAACACTCAATGCAAAAACAATCATAATAGCAGTAGGTACTAAACCAAACTTAACAAGTATAAAAGAAAATCAACAATTTTGTGGGTTAGGTCAAGATTTTACCCATACCTTTGATTTACAAGGCATAAGTACAAAGATAACAGCATCTCCAAAATTTACAAAAAAAGACAGCATATTCATATCACCTGATAAAAAAATCAGTATTTTTGGAGATCTTCACCTACCATATAGAGGAAGTGTAGTTAAAGCAATGGCAAGTGCTAAAAACGGATACCAAATTATAACAAAAGTACTGAATCAATACCCACCAGCAAAACATGCTAATTTACTTACAACATTAAATCACCAATTAAAAGCATATGTAATAGATATAGAAAACATTACAAAAACCATAACTAAACTTACTATTTTAGCACCTCTTGCAGCAGCTAACTTTAAACCTGGGCAATTTTATAGGTTACAAAACTTCGAACATAACAGCCTAAATATAGAAAATACACAATTATCAATGGAAAGCATAGCATTAACAGGAGTTTCTGTAGATAAAAGCAAAGGATTAATTTCAACTATAGTACTGAATACAGGAGGATCCAGTCACTTATGTAATTATCTTCAAAAAAACGAACCAATCATTTTCATGGGTCCAACTGGTACTCCAACAGAAATTCCTCACAATCAAAACATAATGTTAATAGGTGGAGGAGTAGGAAACGCAGTGCTATTTTCAATAGGCAAAGCGTTGTTGTCAAACAACTGTAAAGTTTTATACTTTGCAGGATATAAAAAAGTAGAAGACGTATTTGAAGAATCAGCTATAGAAGAATCATCAAGTACTGTAGTGTGGTGTTGTGACGAAGCTAGGATTGAACCCAGAAGAACTCAAGATAAATCTTATCGTGGTAATATCATTGATGCAATTCTGCAATATAACAACAACTTATCAGAAAGTATTGACATAACACTACACTCTATAGACAGAATTATAATTATCGGATCAAGCTATATGATGGAGGCAGTGTCATATTCTATATTCAATCAATTACAAACTCTTTTCAAAAAAGAAGTTAAAGTGATAGCTTCTATTAATTCTCTTATGCAATGTATGATGAAAGAAATATGTGCTCAATGCTTACAAAAACACATTGACCCAATAACAAAACAAGAAAGTTTTGTATATAGTTGTAATAATCAAGATCAATATGCAAACTACGTGGATTTCAAATTCTTAAATGAAAGACTTAAACAAAATACTTTACAAGAAAAATGCACTAAACAATGGGTAAAACATTGTCTACATAATCTTAAATAACACATCCTTTTATAAGCTACCCTATTACTTACTATTAAATTTCTCAATATTAGTCTGACCAAATCTGTAAAGACTGTTCAAAGATTTGCAAATTTTAACGCTTTTTCAATGACTGTAATTTGTGTAAAGAATCTGAAAATACTCTACCTAAACAATGTACTTTACATAATGAAAGATATACATTAAACAGTACAACCATTACTTATTACTAATACAAATGTAAATTGGTTAGTACTTTTCTACTATAGGTATCGCAAGTACATTGCAGTGTGAAGAAGGAGTTCTGTTGCTTATTATTGAAATATCTCAGTAAATATTAAAGAAGTATGCTAAAAAAGATTACTACTTTAACATTTTGTACAAACGATATCTCAAGTTATAAATTTCTCATCAAACATTAGTCAAGCTTACAAAGCATAAGTTCACGATATCAATATGAAATTCAAAATTTCCACATCTAATATTTGAGTAAAGTATAAAAGTGTTGAGATTATCATAATTAATTATAGTAAGTAAAGATCATATTTTAATATCAATAAATCTTAATAACTAAACTTAATATTTAAAATTGCAATATTATCACCATAATTAAACAAAATTTATCAAATATTAATTGCATAAAATATAGCAAAGTTTATAATCCTTCAAAAAGTCTGAGGTTGAGTAATGCTTTTCAATTTGATCCACAATATCCATAAGGAAGGATATATATTTATAATGATATCATTTCTTGCATCTTGCATTGGGTTTGCTATTTCTTGCAGCTTAGGAATAGTTTGTTTAGTTATGTCATTGTTATGCATATTCTTTTTTCGTGACCCTATACGTGTAGTACCAGAAGGAGATAACTTAATTACTAGTCCAGCTGATGGCTTAATATTAGATATCAAAGAAGTTAATTCTCCTATAGATAGCTCTACACAAGTAGTATGTATCAGCATTTTTTTAAACATATTGAACGTCCACGTCAATAGAATTCCAGTATCAGGCACTATTAAATCTACAGAGTACATACCTGGCAGATTCATATCAGCATCATTAGACAAGTCAAGCGAGTTAAATGAAAGACAAAGATTAATTATAGAATCTAACCTTGATAAACATTCTATCATCCTTGATCAAATTGCAGGATTAATTGCACGACGTATCGTATGTA
>NZ_QOHL01000041.1:0-5220 GCF_004181775.1 Ehrlichia minasensis | reverse complement strand
GGGGATATGGAAAAAGGCTCTTTTCGTTGTGATGCAAATGTTTCTGTGAGACCTATTGGTAGTAATGAACTTGGTGTAAGATCTGAAACAAAAAATCTAAATTCTATTCGTTATGTTATGCAAACAATAGAACATGAAGCAAATAAACAGATTAATATTTTAGAAAATAATAAAAAAAGCTACAATACTTTTAATACATTAGAACAAGACAAAAAAGCTAATAATCTATTACATAAACATTTAAGCAAACTAAATATCATAAGGTAACAACAACTTATTACTGTGAAAAACCAAGATAACAAAGCCACAAAATTTTATTAACAATCAGCTAACTAATAAATTAATAACCATGATTATAGGAAACACCTTATAGAAAAAGTACATACCAAAATAATTAAAAAGTAATCACTTATTTTCATTTTAAACTGAATAAAAATAACATTTTAGAAATATTACACGACAAATAATCAAAAAGGTACTAGCAATTTATCATTATTAAAAAATATATAATAAAAATAAATTACATTACCACATTAAACTAACAAGTCAGCAACATGAAACAATGAGAGTAATCTACCACAAAAGCACTATTAAAAAGAATCAGATTTCTAAACAGCATTTATATTAACTATCGAGCCAACATATCAATATTACAAGACACAATAATTACACACAGCAATGAACTCACATTGACTTACATAAAAATAAGTACAACTTACCTTAACATTCTAGTCAATAAATTAATGTCATCTCTTAATTTATCATCTGTTTCTATTAGCTTTTCTATTTGTTTAACAGCATGAATTACTGTCGCATGGTCCCTACCGCCAAAACTTTTCCCAATTTCTGGTAAACTCTTTTGAGTCAGTTTCTTTGACAAATACATTGCTACCTGTCTAGGACGAGCTAGAGTTCTTAATCTTCTAGTAGAATACATATCTGTCATCTTAATATTAAAGAACTCAGCAACTTTCCTTTGAATACATTCTAATGTTACTGCTTTATGATTTGCACGTAATAGATCAGATAAGATATCACTTGCTGAATCCAAGGTAATACTACACCCTACTAGTGAAGAATGTGCAACTACTTTATTAAGTGCACCTTCTAATTCTCTAATGTTTGACTTGATATTTTTTGCTAAAAATTCCAATACTTTATTTGGTATATTAATACCCATCCTTTCAACCTTTAACTGCAATATACCCAATCGTAATTCAAAAGTTGTCTCATTAATATCAGCTACTAATCCCCAACCTAATCTTGACTTTATCCTTTCCTCAACCCCATCTAAATCACTAGGTGACCTATCAGCAGATATGACTAGTTGCTTATTTTGATCTATTAATGCATTAAAAGTATGGAAAAACTCTTCTTGAGTACTGTCTTTACCACTAATAAACTGAACATCATCAACCATTAAAATATCAACAGAACGGAATTGCTCTTTAAATAGCATTATATCCTTACTCCTCAACGCTGTAACATATTGATACATAAACTTCTCCGCTGAAAGATAAGCTATTTTTCTTTTCGAAGAAGATTTTATAATATACCAAGCAATAGCATGCATTAAATGAGTTTTCCCAAGACCAACACCACCATATAGAAATAAAGGATTACTTCCAGATATTGGATCATTAGACTCTGCTACTCTTCTTGCAGCAGCAAAAGCAAGTTCATTTGGCTTCCCCACTACAAAATTATCAAAAGTAAACCTAGGATCCAATGGAGAACTTAAATGATCATAATTATTCCTCACTTCATTATCTTGTTGATCTTTGACATTAACTACTAAGTTAGTATCCTGATTATTCACAACACAAATGTCTACAGAACAAACACCTTCATCCTCATCTTGCCAGTATTTTAAAATTTGATCTAAGTAATGTACTAATATCCATTCTTTTATGAATCTAGTAGGTGCAGACAGCAAAACCTTACCGCCTTCATTATTAACATATACTAATACACTTAACCAACTATCATATATGGCATTACCATAAAACTTATGTAATTTACTTTGAATGTCTTTCCAAATTACACGATTATCGGACTGAAGCTTTTCTTTCATACAATCCCCTAAAAGCACAGTATTACTATCACTCATATAGCCAATCCAAAACTACAACCATAACTTGAAAAACCATGAATCCCGTCAGTACAACAATTACTGAGAATCATGATTGCTTGTATTATACAATAGAAAAATAAACTCATCTATCAATTTCCACAAAGACACTAAAACCTTATACTAAATATAGCAATATACAATCAAAAATAAATTTACAAAACAAATAATACAATATAACTTTAGAGAAATAGAATTATTACAAATAAAAATCTAGCTGGGTATAAATTTCACAATTCTATAAACACAATACTGTACCCACTTTTCATTTTGCCTCAACATAATTAATATCAGGAGCATCTATTGCTTTCATACCTATAGCATGATATCCACTATCAACATACAAAATTTCTCCTGTTGTACCTCTACCTAAATCACTTAACAAATAAAGTGCAGCTCCACCAACATCTTCTATCGTAGTATTACGTCTCAATGGAGCATTATATTTATTCCACGTTAGTATATAATGAAAATCACCTATCCCAGAAGATGCCAAAGTTCTTACTGGTCCAGCAGAAATAGCATTAACCCTAATATTCTGAGAACCTAGATCAACAGCTAGATACTTTACACTTGCCTCTAAAGCTGCTTTACACACTCCCATAACATTATAGTGAGGCATAACTTTCTGTGCACCATAATAAGATAATGTTAATATACTACCTCCATTACACATCATCTTTTCTACTTTCTTAGCAAGATAAGTAAGAGAATAACATGATATATGCATAGACGTTAAAAAATTATCTAATGATGTATCAATATATCTACCTTTTAGCTCATTTTTATCAGAAAAAGCAACAGCATGTACTAAGAAATCTATATTTTCCCATTCATCATTCAGCTGTTCAAACATAGTATCTACAGAATCTTCTTTAGATACATCACATTGCAAGACTAACTTTACACCTATAGAGTCTACCAAAGGATCTATTCTTTTTTTAAAAACATCAGATAAATAAGTTACTGCTATATCTGCTCCATGCATAGCTAAAGTTTTAGCAATACCCCACGCTAAAGACTTATCATTAGCAATCCCAATGATTAATCCTTTTTTCCCTTTCATTATATCACTAGCAAGCACCAATATCTCCTTATTCTTTAGACATTCTCTTACAATACTACAAAACCAAAAAGTTACAAAATCATAATAAAAAATTTTCAAGATGCGGGAGTGACGAGACTCGAACTCGCGGCCTCAAGCGTGACAGGCTTGCGCTCTAACCAACTGAGCTACACCCCCGGTATATAAGATTTATAATGCTAATAAGTACAAAAGAAGTTGTCAATAAGGTTTTAATCTTTTATTTAATTAATAATTTTTATATTACAAGCTTTAATAACACAATTTAATCATTCCTTCAATTAAACAATATAAAAACATTAAAAAAGTTTTCAAGTTTACATTACTTTAATTCACAATAATTCCTACACTTCTAATATTTTGTACCTAAATAAACTTAATCACATCTTGGTTAAATCAGTATTCTTTTATTGAAAAATCATCTAAGTTTATACTATCAATGTAAATCAATGACATTTAGCCAATAAAGAGCACTTTTTAACTTTCAAGAATACTTAGACATTTATTATCTCAGATACAAAACAAATTTTGTTTGAAATTACAATTAAACTTTAGTTATTACCTAAATTCTACAGGATTAAATCTTTCTAAGCCTCATATAACATTATGATAAGCTAGCATTATTAGACTAACACAAAGATTCAGTAATTAATTTGATTCCACAAGTAAAGCAATGTTATTACCAACTTCACTTATATAAAACAGATTATCTGCAATTTATAATAACTAACTCTAAATTTATCAAAATATCTTACACATAATAAACAGCATACTGCAAAATGAACTTCAGTGTTAAACTTTGCTATCTATCAAATTTATTGTACAACATATCCAACAATAAACATTCAAAGTACTACACAATTGGATTTTAAAGCATACACACTGTTATTATTTCACTAATCAAACATAATATACAAATCAATTCAATACTATAAATTTAGCTAATACAAAGCATTTAAAAGTATTAAATCACTGAATATTTAAGTAGACATATTGTTATTATTTTACTCATCCTAAAATCATTATATAAAAACAATGAATTTAACAACACAAATTAGTAATGATAAAGAACAAACCTTCTTATACCAAACAAACATTTTAAATAACAACAACAACTCACAAACTACTTATTTTCTAATTGTTGCTTGATAATAGAATTTACCATTTCAGGATTTGCTTTACCTTGTGTTTCTTTCATTACCTGTCCTACAAAATATCCAAACAACTTTTCCTTGCCTTGTTTATATTCTTCAACTTTACTCGCATTGTTTTTCAAAATCTTTTCTACAACTGCATACAATATATCTGCATCATCTACTTGTTTTAATCCATGCTCATTAACTATTAATGCAGGAAGCTTACCCGATTCAAACATCATATCAAATACTTGTTTTGCTATCTTACCAGAAATAGTATTATCAACTATTAAATCAAGTAGTTGTATTAAATGCTCAGCTTTTACTGAAGATTCATTAATAGTAATTCCAAGCTTATTTAATCTACCAAAAAGCTCACCTATTATCCAAGATGCTGCAAGTTTGGCATCATGCTTTTCTACAACTTTTTCAAAATACATAGCAACATCTTTATCGGAAGATAAAATATCTGCATCACATTTATTTAGATGAAAATCATTAATATAACGGTCTCTTTTTTGCAAAGGTAATTCTGGTAACAATGATCTTACATGATCTATATATTGATCGTCAATCTTTACCGAAAACAAATCAGGATCTGGAAAATATCTATAATCATGAGCATCTTCTTTAGTTCTAATGACTCTTGTCTGTCCTAATGAAACATCAAATAACAATGTATTTTGAGTAACTATTTCATTATTTTCTAAAATATTAATCTGTTTATTTGCTTCATATTCTATTGCTTGCATAACATAACGAATAGAATTTAGATTTTTTATTTCAGATCTCACACCAAGTTCATTACTACCAATAGGTCTCACAGAAACATTTGCATCACAACGAAAAGAGCCTTTTTCCATATCCCC
>NZ_QOHL01000040.1:0-5323 GCF_004181775.1 Ehrlichia minasensis | reverse complement strand
TAATACTATTATTACAACGTTAACAAACAGCATATCATACTCTTAACATTACATAACAATAACTACAAACAATTTCACACCGATTACACAACCTCACATTTGTGGTATAAAAGCATGTTTTATATATATTTCGAAAGTTCAATTAGCGATTAATACTATTATTACAACGTTAACAAACAGCATATCATACTCTTAACATTACATAACAATAACTACAAACAATTTCACACTGATTACACAACCTCACATTTGTGGTATAAAAGCATGTTTTATATATAATTCGAAAGTTCAATTAACAAATAATACTATTATTACAACGTTAACAAACAGCATATCATATTCTTAACATTACATAACAACAACTACAAACAATTTTATACTTACAAAATAACATGACTATAATAAGTTAATATTGTAGAGTAACAAAATCAGTATTTACAAAAAAAAATATCCAAGTCATACTGATCAACATTCTAACTAAAGGCTAATATATTAGTTTGAGTGATGCTACTAAATTTACATTAATATATCTCAATTTTTAAATATGAATAAAATTATAGGACATACATTAGCAAAAAATACACTTACACATAACACTCATATACAATCATGGCTAATCTATGGTAACAAAGGTATTGGGAAAGCAACACTAGCATATCATTTTGCTCAATACCTCACTCAATCACCAAACTCAAATTACTGCAATCCTGATCTCCTAATAGTTAATGACAATGAAGAGATAATAGGCATAGAAAAAATTAGAAATATAAAAAACTTCCTTTATTTAACCACAGCAAGATTCAAATATAGAATAGTAATAATAGACAGTATAGATAGCTTAACTATTAATGCCATTAATGCAATGCTTAAAATCCTAGAAGAAACACCAAAAAATTCTATCATAATCCTAATTAGCCATAATTTACATGAAGTACCAGTAGTCATAAGATCAAGATGTTTCACATTAGGATTATTAGATCTTGATCCACAACAAACACAACAAGTAATTAAAAACAACTTTCCACATTTAGACTATGAAAAAGTAAGTCATATTTACCCAGGAACTCCAGGAATGGTAGATCAGCATATTGAAAAAGAAATTGCACTATATGAAAGTCTCATATCAATACTTACCAACCAATATGATAGTAAAATAATAGAGAATATAATAACAACTGACATTAGTTTTTATAAAATAGAATACATACTACTTACCATAGTATCAAACTTAGCAAAAGAAATATTAGGTATAACAACAAGCTTAAGTAGTCATAATACTCTAATTGACAATATAAAAAACAAAAAAGTTGATGTTGATAAATTACTATTAAAATCACTTCAAATACAACACTTAATATCTTACGCAAAAAAATTCCAATTAGATAAAAAATCAGTAATGTTAAACTTGGTCAACATTATGATTTATTTGATATAAATTAGAGTCAATTTTTTAACAACCCAAGACATTAGAATTAAAGTTTTGAAATTTAACACAACACTAGTATACTAAAACACAGAAGTCAAAAATAAATAATCATCAAAAGCACTGAAAAAAATTGTTTGGTTTCTGTGATGATAAAATACTTATTAAATTTTGTATTTCTAATAATATAATAATAAATTTATTAAAAAAATTTATAAAAAACCTTACTACCTACTTAAAATTGCAGATTAATTAATAATGCTTTAAGTAATAACAATAAATTTAGTTGACTATACGAACTAACCTAATATCCTAAATCTTGTTCAGTTATGTAAAATTAGGAGTTTAAGTTATGAGTAAGGATATGGTAGTGAGAACACTTATGGGAGAGCTAGGATTAACAAAAAAGGTATCAAGCCAAGCTTATGATCTAGTAATGCTAAGTATACAAAATGCATTAGAGAATTCTCATTTAATTAGATTACACAATGTTGGAACATTACATGTTATTCAATGTGCAGAGAAAAAATATCATAACCCTAAAACTGGAAAGTTAGAAACACTAGCTCCTAAAAAAAGGGTAAGGTTCAGATCAAGCAAGAAATTATCAAATGCTATTAACTCTCTAGATAATTAATGTGTGCTGGTAATGACCTGCTTCATTTTATAAATGGATTTACCGATACCATGTAGTACAGCTTCACAAATTAAAAAATGCCCTATGTTAAGTGCTGATATATATGGTACTTTTGCTATAGTAGCAGCACTTTGATAATTCAAGCCATGTCCAGCATGGCAAGCTATGTTTTGTTGATAGCAGTGTTCAGCAGCTTTTATTATTTTAGACAGTTCATTTTGTGTAGCGTTATTACAATATTTACCAGTATGTAATTCTACGTTATCTGCATGCAATTTCTTTGCAAGATCAATTTGAGATATATCAGGCTCAATAAATAACGTAACACCTATATCATAAGAGTGTAATTTTTCAATAAATGATACTAGATAAGAAAAGATACTCCCCACATCTAGTCCACCTTCAGTTGTAAGTTCTTGTCTTTTTTCAGGAACCAGGCAAACACATTCTGGTTTTACTTCCATTGCTATTGACAACATCTCATCAGTTGCAGCAATTTCTAAGTTCAATGGAACCTTTAAACTCTTTTTTAATCTAAAAACATCATCATCTATGATATGTCTGCGATCCTCTCTTAAATGAACAGTTATAAAATCCGCACCATTACTTACCGCTATATTTGCTATTTCAATAATACATGGATAATCAACATTCCTTGCATTGCGCAATGTTGCAATATGATCAATATTAACCCCTAAGGCAATACTTGACATAAGAACCTCTCATACATCTAAGATTAAAATAATATTTATATTACCAATTTGATACAAATACTATATTTTATTTAAAGTATATCCTCTAATTTGAGAAGACGAAATATTACACGGCATTAACCTAATAAGCATCCATCCATATTTACAATTTAACAACAACTGAAAATCAGTACAATACGCATTCCTCATGTAACTAACAAAGGGAGTACCTAAACACCGATATATGTTCTTACTACGTTCAAACACAACAATTGGTAACAGTTTACAAAAAGTTTTCCATCTATACCAACAATGAAAAGAAAAAAGGTTGTCATCTCCCATTAACCACACAAATTTAATATTCACAAATTTTTTACATAACCTTGTTACAACATTGTAACTGTAACACTCTGTCATTTTAATAACACGTATTCTTGGACAACCAGCAACTAATTTCAATGATAAAGTTACTCTATCTTCAATACTATACCCACCATCAAATTTCAAAGGATTATGCGATACAACTAGCCACCACACACAATCCAAATCTAATCTTTTAATAGCCTCTTGAGTGATATATAAATGACCATAATGTGGGGGGTTAAAAGATCCACCTAATAATCCTATTTTTAACTTTCTCACAATAATAAACTGATTAAAAAACACATAACAATATTCAATCTTATATACTATATAAATAGAAAATTACTAATAATGTACTCCTAATAAATCACATTTATAATGACAATAATCAAATTAATATAAAAACTCTAAATAAACAACTAAGTTACAAGAGAATTGATCGCTCAATTATACAATATAGATTTTATTACTATAAAATTATTAATGAATACATCCTATAATTTTAATATATTTAAATTTAATACAGTATTACATAAAACATAACATGTTTATTGATCAGATAAAGATCTCCATGTACAACTATAGGTTATTAATAATTTCTAAAGATGTTCTATTTCAAACAAGGCTTAAAACCAAGAGCAGCTCATATTTAAAGTTAATGAAAACAACCCAAACATATTATTAGCAAATATAAATATATTACACTCATTTTTAAATGACATAATACACCTTATTACTATCAAACTATTAATGAGTATATTCAATAATTTTAATATATTTCAATTGTGGTAGCATTACACAAAACATCAACATAACATGCTTATTGATTGCATAAAAATCTTTATGTATAATTATGCATCATCAATAAGTTAATTTTTTAAAAAAATGTTCTATCCCAAACAAGATTTAAAAACAATATATTCCAAGGATAACACATTATCTGCAGAACACCTGCTAGAGATAATGAATAGTACAAATACAGCATTAGAGAACCATAGGCGTCAATTGTTACGTGAATACGTAACCGCAGAAGAACAGAAATTAGCTAATGATAACAAAACACCTGAAGAAATTCAAAAACATATCGCAAGTCCAGAGGTCTTTTACAAGGCATCATCTTATGCTGACTATAAAACTAGTCACATGATTGAGCAACACCTGACTGGCCAACTAGGTAGAAAAGTAAAAATATTAAACAATTGCCTAAGTCCTTTAGGATATGACAGAAAAAACATGATACTGAAAGGAATGTATAAGATTTCACTACTAAGTGAAATTAACAGCCTTATACAAGATATGGATGATAATGATTTTAAAGAATTGATTGAAATAATAATATCTTGCTCACATTTAAAAACAGATCTAACAGAACAAGAACAAAAGCAGAGGCAAGATGCTGTAGCAACATATGTCAATGAAACCAAAGGCTTCTCAATGGAACAGGTACGTGAGACAGCAGAAGAGATGACAGGAATAGATATTGCAAATCCAATCGAATCTCTAAAGAAAAAATTTGGAGCTGATAAACCAGAAGGCAAACAACATATAGCATCTATGGATGAAAAGCTAATTCAAGTACTAATAAACCCATTTAACTCCTACTATTTCGTACTAGGAGCTCTCGCAGTAGGGTTGGAAGGGTTCATACCACCACTTATACCAATATTGCTGATAGCTACTGCTGGAAAAAGTTTGTTTTCTTTAGTTACAGAAGATAAAGACAAAGAAGGAACTGTACATAGTCCATTTCAAGAAGGAGTAACAAGACAGCCAAATACAGCTGAACAACAACAAAACTACACTGCAATGTTAGAACGGCAAAAACAGGAAGACAGAGAACAACAAAGCACATCACATACTAGCAAAAAGCTATAAAATACAAAAATTAATAAAAAACTATGGACACTACAACATTCATACACAAAAAAGAGCAATAAACAACATTATAACACTACATAATTAAATCAAGAACACAGAGACATACTTATACGTGTTATAATAATATAGACACACATAACTTTAAAAAGCAGAATAATAAAAGCTGAATATACTAGTATTGTATTACACAAAACAATATAAACAAAACCAATTTCAAAGATATTAGATACAAAAAATTATTTTTGCCTTCTAATTATCAAATAACACAGTTTTATTATCCGATAGCTACAGGAGGTAAAATTGTTTTAGAAGATCATGATGCTAAGGAAG
>NZ_QOHL01000039.1:0-5884 GCF_004181775.1 Ehrlichia minasensis | reverse complement strand
GGAATAAAAAAACCATGATATTAGCAATTTTATAGATTTAGAACATCTTCCTATTTTAGGAGATCTCTGATTTCTGCTAAATGAAGTTTAGTGTGAATTGTATAGGTTGTGTAGTTTTTATTGTTATGGCAGTATTTTCTAGTGTTGATACAGTGCAAAAAGCTCATTTATTATGTTCTGACTCAAGAATAGGAATAAAAAAACCATGATATTAGCAATTTTATAGATTTAGAACATCTTCCTATTTTAGGAGATCTCTGATTTCTGCTAAATGAAGTTTAGTGTGAATTGTATAGGTTGTGTAGTTTTTATTGTTATGGCAGTATTTTCTAGTGTTGATACAGTGCAAAAAGCTCATTTATTATGTTCTGACTCAAGAATAGGAATAAAAAAACCATGATATTAGCAATTTTATAGATTTAAAACATCTTCCTAGTTTAAAAGAGGTCTCTAGTTTTTGAGTATTGATATAGATAGTTATATAGATGCTGTAATGCTTATTATATGAAAGTACTTAGTAGAGTTTAATTAAATACGAAGGGTTCATTTATTATCATGCGAAATGTAAATGAGTAGTAATGTTATTTAGTAATATTGATTAATCTGGAATATCTTCATATTTTAAGGGATTTCTGATTTTGTCTGTGAATGTTGTGTGATTCTTTTCTAGAAGTAGTGTGATGTGTTCTACTATATTTGATATAGTGTTATTAACTGCATTAAGGTTATGAAAGTGTGATAAAACATAATGTGATAAGTCCATTTTGTCTCTAGGATGTCCTATACCAAATCTGACCCTCCAGTAATCTTTACCAAGGAAGTTGTCAATTGATTTAAGCCCATTATGCCCAGCGTTGCCGCCACTTTTTTTGACTCTTATGGTACAGAACTCTATTTCTACTTCATCGTGAAAAACTATCATGTTATCTAGTGGAATCTTATATAAACTGACTACGCTCATTATAGGAGCACCTGAGTTGTTCATAAATGTCCAAGGTTTAACAAGGATAACTTTGTAAGATTCAATGTTGCCGATTGATATCAACACATTATTTTTTTTCTTAAAATCTGGAAAATGAAATTTATCTGATATTGCATCAATAACCATAAACCCAGTATTGTGACGAGTTAGTGCATACTGAGTACCAGGGTTACCTAATCCAGCTAATAGATGTAACATATATCAGGATTTTAAAAAAATTAGTTCTCTGATGATGGAGCAGCTGTAGGTTCTTGGCTACTTTCACCTTCTTTTTCCACACTTGTACTAGATATTGTTACGATTGCTGGGTTGTGTTCTTTCATAACAACATTTATTTCTGGAGGTAACTTTAAATCACTTACGTGTATAGAATGTCCTGCAGTTAAATCAGATAAATCTATCTCTATATTTTGTAATATAGCGTTTGGTAAACATTTGATAGACAAAGTACGATGTAGTATGTTTAATACACCACCTCTTTTAACACCGATACATTTGTGTTCATTTGTAAATATTAATGGCACTTCTATCTTGATTTCTGTTCCATAATCAATAAATTGAAAATCTACGTGCTGTATTCTATCAGTTACTGGATGTTTTTGTACATCACGCATCAGCACGTATTCTTTCTTATCACCTATTTCAAGTTCAATCAGATGTGTTGACAGTGCAGCAGACCTGTATTTGCTTAGAAATTCCCTATCAGATAAAAACACACTGAGTGGATCACGATTCTTACCATACACTACTGCTGGTATTCCTCCATTGCGTCTTACAGCACGTGCAGGACCTGTACCTACATTTTCCCTTAAGCTTGCATTAATTTTAACTATACCTTGATCTGTCATTAAAAAATCCTTTCGAAAACTCTTTTGATTTAATCCCTCTGAACTTTATATTCTTACCATATTAAGATGAGATTGCAATATAAAAATTACAGTGCTGTGTTTATTAAATATCTAAATTATCTACTTTAAAAGTGCAGTTTTTTTTATTTCAACAGTAGCATAGTGAAGGATTTGTAAAGTTTGTGAGGTTAGTTTAATATAATGAAAAAATATATGATTTATGCAGTTGTAGTGTGGTAATTATTAAGCATATTTTTAATAAATGTACTATATCACTTATGAAAAGAAGTAGATGTAACTATATATAAAGCATTTATGTAGAACTGTATAGTATTTAGCTAAAGTGATTATTTGATTTTTTTGATCCCATCAGTTGGTGTGTAAGTGCTAGTTGTTATCTCAGTGGTAGTTAGATTGTTAAGAGGTAGTAATTGAATGTTATATAAGTAAGTTGTGTGATGAATCAATAGAATGTGTCATTTGTAAGAAGAAGTAAATAACTATAAAGCATTTTATATAGAACTTGTGTAGTATCTAGCTAAAGTGATTATTCGATTTTTTTGATCCCATCAGTTGGTGTGTAAGTGCTGGTTGTTATTTCAGTGGTAGTTAGATTGTTAAGAGGTAGTAATTGAATGTCATATAAGTAAGTTGTGTAACGAATGGAACATATAATTTGTAGAAAGTAATGAATATGGCTTAAAATAATTTTGTGCAATTTAAAAAATCTTATTGGTGTTTACTGTAATGTTCTAGCTAAAGTAATTACTCTTACTTCTTTTGCTCCTGCTTCAATTAGCTTGTTTGTACAAGTTCTGGCTGTTATTCCAGTTGTAATGACATCATCAACAAGTAATATGGTTTTATTGGTAATAAGATGCTGATTTTTTACTATAAAGGCTTTTGTAATGTTCTTTTCTCTCATTTGACTAGATAAGCTGTGTTGTGGAGCTGTGTCTACGATTCTTTTCAGAACAGAAATTTCTAAAGATATATTACAGTATTTACTTAAGGCTTTGGCAAGTAAAGTTGCCTGATTATATTTTCTTTGTCTGAGCCTTTTTTTATGTATTGGGACTGGTATAATAGTAGTAACATTATTAAATAAATCTGGGTTCTTATTATACATCCACCTCCCGTAGGTTTTGACATGTAGTGTATTGTCAAAAAATTTCAAATTGAGAATCATGTTTTTACTGTACTGATTGTATAAAAACACGGATTCTAATTTTGTAAATTTTGGTGGTGCAACTATACACTTCCCACATATTGATAATCCATCTGGTAGCCTACACCCACATCCAATGCAATAATTATTATGTAAAAAATCTATACCATTTTTACATGTACTACACAAGTCCAAATAATGTGGAACTGTACACTCACAATTTGCACATGTTTTAGGAAAAATTATATTTAAAATCTTACCTAACACTAAGATATGTTAAAAAACTGTTTTATAAATTCTTCATATATATCAGTGAGCTTATATATATCATCTACAGGGGCATTTTCATTGATTTTATGTGCTGTTGCATTACTTAATCCTAATTCAATTACAGGACAGAAATCTTTTATGAATCTTGCGTCTGAAGTACCACCAGATGTACTTAATTCTGCATCTTGTCCAGTAACTTTTTTTACAGCTGAAGATAGCATGTCAGAGTATTTATCAGGATGGTTAATGAATGAGCTACCAGAAACTGCTGTAAATAGTTCATACTTTTCTGTTGTTTCAGCACAAATGTTATTAATTATATTAAACAGTGATTCAGAAGTATGCATATCATTGTATCTAATATTGAGATTTGCAGTAATCTTATCTGGGATAACATTATTTGCTGTGTTTCCTACGTCGACTGATGTAATTTCGCAATTTGAAGGTTGAAAATACTCATTTCCATTGTCAAGTATTGTATTGCTTATTTTATATAAGATACTAATCATGTTATCTACTGGATTTTCTGCAAAATGTGGGTAAGCAACATGTCCTTGTATACCATTGCATACTATTTTAAAATTTATTGATCCCCTACGACCTATTTTTATGGTATCTCCTACAGAAGATTTACTAGTTGGTTCTCCTACTAAGCAGTAATCTATCTTCTTATTGTTGTCGGTTAACCATTTTAGTACTGCTGGTGTTCCATATTTAAAATAATTGCCTTCTTCATCTCCAGAAATCAGGAAACTAATGGATCCATTTATCTGATTAAAATCTATTCTTGATACTGCTGCTACAAAAGCACATATAGCAGATTTCATGTCAACAACACCGCGCCCATACAAGATATTGTCTTCTATCTTTCCGGAAAAAGGATCAAACTTCCATTTTTCTAAGTCTCCTGTTGGTACTACGTCTGTGTGTCCTGCAAAACATAAATTAGGTGACCCATTCCCTAATTGTGCGTATAGATTGCGTACTTGTACTTGATCATCTCCAAAAGTTAAAACATGGCATGTGAACCCATATTGTGATAAGGTATTTGATAAAAAATCTATAGCTCCATTGTCTGTTGGAGTAATACTAGGGAAAGAGATTAACTCTTGAGACAGTGTTATTGGGTCAATAGCCATACATAAACTCATACAATAAGATAACACTTAATTTTAGCTTATTGTAGTATAATGTCAATATAAAGTGAGTTGTATTTCATAGTGCTTTATGAATTTTATTTGGCATATTTACGTTAATTTTTTATAGAAAATTGTGTGTATAATGTGTTATAAAATGTAAATTGTATAAATATTTTTAAAGTACTGTTTGTTAATATGGGGTGTTATAAGCTCTTACTAACTAAAGCACTCACTGAGTTCTGTCATACTTCTAACATGTAAACGATAACCTCATGCCAGTATACCTTTAGCAATTTTTATACTAATAAAGGATCGTAAATACAGCTCTACAATACAATTTATCTGGTGAAATAGTATGAGAAAACATTGCAGAAGCTTTTACAGTAAAGAGTCAGCAAAAACTCACTAAATTTATCATACTTGTAACATACACTAGTAATTGGATGTACACTTGTACAATATACCTAGCATTTTTATACTGATAAAGGATCGTGAATACAGCTCTACAATACAATTTATCTGGTGAAATAGTATGAGAAGACATTGCAGAAGCTTTTGCAGTGAAGAGTCAGCAAAAACTCACTAAATTTATCATACTTGTAACATACACTGATAATTAAATGATAACCTCAGCTAGTGTACCTTTAGCAATTTTTATACTAATAAAGTATCGTGGATACAGCTCTACAATTTATCTGGTGAAATAGTATGAGAAGACATTGCAGAAGCTTTTGCAGTAAAGAGTCAGCAAAAACTCACTAAATTTATCATACTTGTAACATACACTAGTAATTAAATGATAACTTCAGCTAGTATACCTTTAGCAATTTTTATACTAATAAAGGATCGTAAATACAGCTCTACAATACAGTTTATCTAGTGAAATAGTATGAGAAGACATTACAAAAGCTTTTGTAGTAAAGAGTCAGCGTAATATTATCGCTAGAAGTTTTAATGTAATGAGCTGTATAATAAATATTAGTAATTTAAAGTTACATAACTTTCTTATCTTATACTTAAATTGTTCAAAATTATCAAATGTGGTTGTTTAGTGAATAGACTTTATTGAGTTGTTTCTCAAATGGGATTCTTGAATGTTTATTTGAAATATTAGTACTGCTGAGTTTTTGATATTTGTTCTACAATGTTGTCAATTTAAATATTAGTAGTGTTACTGTGGTGGATTCCTACCTTTCTACAAGTTTAACTATACTAGTAATTTGTGATTACTTTTAAATTCATGGTTTTGAACCTGATTTGGCATAAGTGGTAATGTTTCGTTATTAGCTCATGTTTTATTATAGTCTATCTTACCAGATAAATACAATTAATGTTTAAAATGATTTTTCAGATAAGATATTTTGAGTAATTATTTAAAGTTAATAATGCTAAATTGCTAAGCTAATTTTTTTTATCTCTAGTAACGTATTACATTAGATAGGGGGATGTGTATTGTTGATCACTGTGAAAAAGCTTT
>NZ_QOHL01000038.1:0-5925 GCF_004181775.1 Ehrlichia minasensis | reverse complement strand
ACTCACTCTATACATATATAAAGTAACTCTACAGCTTCATATTTAGTTGGATCTGAAACACTGATTAATTACTAAAACTTAACCAACACAAAACATCTCAACCTTCAAAATTTTAAACATACAAAAGATTTTATTATTTACTCCATACATACAACATAACTCCATAATCCATATTAATAAACTTGAAGTACAGATTAATTACTGCAATTAATTATATAATAAGTAACATTGTTACTCTTTAAATGCCGTAACATACAAAAAACTTAATAATGTATCTATCCATAAGTAACACCATACCGCCATTGTAGTACTAATAGTTCCATATATTCTATAGCATATTTACATTACTAAATAAAAAAGCCTGTATTAAACAAAAAATTACTATTTTGATAAGTTAGCACGCATCATTTTTACTAACACATATTGTAAAACACCACCACTTTTAAAATAATCAACTTCAATAGCGGTATTGAGGTTACAAACTAACTTTATACTTTGACTAACATTATTCTCTTTTCTAAAAATAATACATTCTACTTCTTTATTGATACCAATTTCACCAACAATGCTAATTTCTTCATCCCCTGTTAACTGTAAAGTTTTCCTTGTATCCCCTTCCTTAAACGTTAATGGTAACACACCCATTCCAATAAGATTAGATCTGTGTATACGTTCAAAACTTTCAGCTATTATAGCTTTAATATTTAAAAAGAAAGTGCCCTTAGCTGCCCAATCTCTACTTGATCCACTACCATATTCCTTTCCTGCAATGACAACTAATGGTATGTTATTCCGTTGATAAAGCTGTGATGCATCAAATATTGACATCTCTTCACCAGTAAGTACGTACTTAGTAAATCCGCCTTCACAATCCACCATTTCGTTACGTACACGAATATTAGCAAAGGTTCCACGAGTCATCACATGATGATTCCCCCTCCGTGACCCATATGAATTAAAATCCTGTACTACAACGTTATTTTGTACTAGGAACATACCAGCAGGACTATTCGCAGCAATATTACCAGCTGGAGAAATGTGATCAGTAGTAACGCTGTCACCCAGTAAAGCTAAGATTCTCGCATTACTAATATTAATGTTATTGCTAGTGTTATCTACATCAATAGATAAATTCTTAAAATATGTAGGATTTTGTATATAAGTACTACTCGTATCCCATAGATAAATGTCACTATTAACGTACTTTAAATCTTCCCAATATTTCCCTCCATTAAACACATCTTTATATTTATCAACAAACATCTGTTTATCAATAGTTTTGCCAATAACCTCATTTATTTCATCATTAGATGGCCATATATCACGTAAATACACATGCTTGCCATTATCATCTACAGCTATTGGATCTGAGTTAAGATTAATATCAACAGTACCAGCTAAAGCATAAGCTACAACAAGAGGAGGGGAAGCCAAAAAGTTAGTTCTTATACAAGGATGTATTCTTCCTTCAAAATTACGGTTACCAGATAAAACAGATGCTACTATTAAATCGTTCTTCTTGATATCTTCCTCAATTTCAGAACTCAATGGACCAGAATTTCCTATACAAGTAGTACACCCATATCCAACTAAATGGAACCCTAAAGCATCTAAATCCCTTTGTAACCCAGATTTCACTAGATATTCTGTCACAACTTGTGAACCTGGAGCCAATGAAGTCTTAACCCATGATTTAGCTTTCAGATTCAACATATTTGCTTTGCGTGCAACAAGTCCAGCAGCAATCATAACACTTGGATTAGATGTATTAGTACAACTAGTTATTGCAGCAATCACAACATCACCATTACGCAAAGACCTATTTTCTACATCAATTGTTGTAGGTTTTGAACTTTTCAACAAATTCTGTATAGTCGCTTTAACTTCAGAAAGAAAAATTTTATCTTGAGGTCTCTTTGGACCAGCAATTACAGGCTGTACACTTGCCAAATCAAGTTCTATTATATCATCATAACGTGGTTCCTCTTTAGTATGCCATAAACATTGTTCCTTAGCATAAGATTCCACTAAATCTATTAGCGATAGATCACGTCCTGTTATCTCCAAATACTCCAAAGTTTTATGATCTATAGGGAAGAATCCACATGTAGCACCATATTCAGGAGACATATTAGCAACAGTTGACCTATCAGCAATAGATAAACCACTTAATCCATCTCCATAGAATTCAACAAACTTCCCTACAACACCCTTATTTCTTAAGATATTAGTAATAGTCAACACCATATCCGTTGCAGTAACACCTTCTGATAATTTTCCTGTTAATTTAAAGCCTATAACCTGAGGAATAAGCATAGTAATAGGTTGACCCAACATGACAGCTTCAGCTTCTATACCACCTACACCCCATCCTAATACAGATAAACCATTAATCATAGTAGTGTGACTATCAGTACCGACTAATGTATCTGGATATACCAAATCTCCTTCGTTCCATACAACTTTAGCAATATGCTCTAAATTAACCTGATGACATATACCAGCTCCAGGAGGTACTACACGAAAATTTTTAAAAGCATGTTGTCCCCACTTTAAAAACTTATATCTTTCTAAGTTTCTTTGTATTTCTACAGACACATTTTTATTAAATGCATCTTCTTCACCATAAAAATCAACTTGTATCGAATGATCGATAATTAAATCAACTGGCACTTTAGGATTAATAATATTAGGATTTCCACCATTTTCCCTTACATAATCACGCATCGCAGCCAAATCAACTACTGCAGGTACACCAGTAAAATCCTGCATTAACACACGAGCAGGAGAAAAATTTATTTCGTATTTTACATGTTTATTAACACATTGGGCTAATTTTTTTATATCTTCAAGCCTAACACTATAACCATCTTCATTACGCAGCAAATTTTCAAACAACACTTTTAGTGAATACGGCAACCTAGCAATATCAACACCTAACTTACTGCATGCAGCTTTTAAGCTAAAGTACTCATAACAACCTTTTACTGTAATTAACTTTTTCTTTGAATCAAGAGAATTTAACAATTCCACACTATACACTCCTTTCAACTTAATTTTTCACACAAATAACTAATATCTCAATAGAAATTTTATTATATAACATTAAATCTTTAAGTTAAAGTATTCACAACAATTTCTTATCAGAATTTATAACATATATATTTCTTATCAAGATATAACTTGCAACAATTCAACACTGATTAAAAATACATATAAATTGACTTCTATATTATAAGGTAAAATACCTAATAATATATTTGTTAAATAATGATATTATTTATTCACACCTTAGTTTAAAGCATGTACACATGTTAAATTATATATTACAAATTTTCATCAAAAATTAAGTAAAGTATATTGAAAAGGCTCACACCACACACCCACAAGCTTTTCTACAAAAACAAAGCTTTAACTTCACCTACAGATATCTTTGTGCAACACCCTAAAATTATAAACCTACTAATGTGGTTTTGTATTAACATAAGGACTATCTAATGAAAACACTGGTATATTAACATAGAAAACCTGAGCTGCATCCTCATCCATAAATTGATATTCTCCATGCATCATTCCAGACGGGGTACTCAAATATGCACCACTAGTATATTCAAAAAATTCACCAGGTTTCAAAACAGGTTGCTTCCCTATCACACCAAGACCTGTAACCTCATTGATAATACCAGTTGAATCAATGATTTTCCAACTTCTTCTCAAGAGCTGTACTGTAGAATTACTTCTATTTTTGACTCTAATGTTATATAACCATATATAACAATTCTCATGTGGAGCAGACTGTTCTTCTAAGTAACTTGGAACGACTTTAACTTCAATAAGCTTAGTCATGCTGTAATACTGCAATGTCATAAACAACCCTTAGCTACCTAATAAATGATACACCAACTTTACTAATATATCAATATACAACACCTAAAATTTATGATTTACAATAATTAAAATATTAACTATTGCATAAAATAATCTATTAATTAAGCATTACATTCCACTTTTAACAATACAAATTTCACTTAATTAGTACTATATTGATAGCACGAAAGCAACATACAATAGCATATCTTTTATTTATTTAATTGACTTACTTTTTTTATAAATATTATCATTAATTCTCAGAAATGTAATAATACAAACTTACTATCATGTTACACAACTCACATGTTAGCCCTGGTTCCACAATTGGAATCATAGGTGGAGGACAATTAGGAAAAATGATATCCATAGCTGCAATAAATCTAGGATATAAAACACATCTACTAACTGATAATCAGGATAGTCCATCAGTAAATGTCACTAACAATGTCACAATATTAGATAACTACCATAATAAAGAATTACTGCTTGAATTTGCATCTAGTATTGACATTGCAACACTAGAATTCGAAAACATACCTAGTACTACAATAGACATATTATCACAGAAAACTAAAGTTTATCCAGGTAAAACAGCCTTACACATTTCTCAAAATAGAATAAGAGAAAAACAACATATAAGAAACTTAGGAATTAAAACCGCAGATTTCAGAATAATTGATAACTATGACAATTTAGTACACAATGTTTTGGAATTAGGATATCCTACCATACTCAAAACTACAGAACTAGGCTATGATGGAAAAGGTCAATACCTAATAACACAGTTAGATGATTTAAGCGCTATGTCAACTCTCAATTGGACACAAGAATATATTCTAGAAAAATTTGTCAAAATATATAAAGAAATATCTATTATAATATCAAAAAGTACTAATGGTTCTGTAGAATTTTTCCCAGTAGCAGAAAATCATCACACTAATGGCATCTTAGCAACATCATCAGTTCCTGCATTAATTTCTCAAGAGATAAACATACAAGCAAAGAATATTGCATTACAAATTGCAGAATCTTTCAACTTAGTCGGTATATTAGCAGTAGAATTTTTCATCACAGATGAACAAGAACTTATAGTCAATGAAATAGCCCCTCGCCCGCACAATTCTGGCCACTGGAGCTTAGATGCCTGCAATATTAGTCAATTTGAACAACTAATAAGAGCAATTTGCGGCTTGCCTTTAAAACCTGTAAAGTTACTTTTTCCATGCACTATGGATAATATACTAGGAGATGATATATATAATTACCACCAACATAAAACTAAGATGAATGAAAGTATATATATATATGGCAAAAAAAAAGCTAGTCACAACAGAAAAATGGGTCATATTAACAGGTTAAATCTGAAACATCATGAGGTATAGATTATTTAGATAAAGTCATTTTAATACATAGTAAGCATTAATGATACTTAAATATATAATTAAGTACATATTTTGCTAAGGCAAAAGCTAATGCTTTAACATTAATGGAATTAATATACTATGCTTACCAGATACATTTTCAATTCATACAGAGATATACAAATCCATTCTTGACACCAATTTTCACAAGTATTTTTCAACATACTATCTGTATTTTCAGTAAAATTAACCAGCATTCATATCTACCAGATTCACAATATCTATTGTCAGCAAAAAATCCAATAAATTTACACTCATTTTCTTTTATTTCTTTACACAAAACTTCCGTCAAATTTGATATGAAACAAGTTTCACTACATTCATAAAAAGAATCAACAACTGGTTAGTAATATCTTGAAATTAAGACAACCAATAATCACTCTTCTAATTATATTACCACAATCAATTCATACAAATTTATTACTGATATTAATCTTTATAAGTACTTTCCAAAATATTTCTTATAACTTTCCCAGTAAAATTAATCAGCATTCATATCTACCAGATTCACAATATCCATCGGCAGCAAAAAATCCAATAAATTTATACTTATTCCATTATTATTCTTAAACTTTTATTATCTTTTATAAAAGGTTTATTAACATGAATTATAAGAAAATTCTAGTAAGAAGCG
>NZ_QOHL01000037.1:0-6450 GCF_004181775.1 Ehrlichia minasensis | reverse complement strand
AAAAACAAGACAATGCAGTTCTAGATAGCATAGAATCAGGATCTTCTGAAGTAATGACAAAAGTTCAAAGTGAAAGTTCAGAACATGGTCAAACAGTTGGTGGTATTAGTGATCAATCTAATGTTCAAGAACAGTGTGTAAATTTAGAGGAATCTGGTATTAATGACCTTACAAAAAAGGCAAAAGCAGAATTACTTAAACAGGAGCTACATGAGTTAAACATGAGCCTTGAACCAGATGTATCATCTGATCAATTAAGTAAGGAGCAAAATACTGAGTTGTTTGAAAAAGCATGGGATGAGTTAACTGTATTACCTCAAGATATGCAATTAGAATATAAAGAAGAATGTAGTTTGGAATCGAATACATTAATAACACGTCCTTCTGTTATTGTGTCAAAGGATGAATATTTACAACTTGCTGCAAAACCAAAATATAGTAGTGTAATACTGGAAGGGTCAGATAATGTTGTTAATAGACAACTTAGCGGTCAAGTATCTGATGTTGATTTAGAAGGTGAGAAATCTAGTACAGGTATACAATTACGTGAGGTCAATACAAGGCAATATGAACAGGGGAGGAATTTAGTGTCTGAAATACCAGAAATGGCGTCTTCTGACTTCATGATAAAAACTAAAAATTCAAAGAAAAATACAAGGCAACTGAATAATAATGTAGGTAATGTTGTTAATAGTCAAATTAACGGGAGGGTGCAGAATGTCAATTTGACTTCTAGAGACTCTACTAAGGAAGGTGTGCAATTATCCGGAAATTCAAGAGAGAATTCACAGCTGGGCAATGGTCATGCAGGTGTTGCTGCTAATCGGCTTAGCGACAAAGTACAGAATACAGGTTTAGCCTCTAGAGAGTCTGAGGAAAGTGTACAATTGTCTAAGTTTGATAAACAAAGCACAACACAAAAAGAATCAGCAACGAATGTGACATCACAGGCAAAGCGATCTGCTCGGTTGATGGAGTTATCTGGTGTAGATCAAATAGTAATAAGAAATGGAGAAAGTGTTCCGTTGGGATATGAGGTATTAAATAGGGATATAAGGGTTTTTCAAGATATGCATTTTGATTATTGTGTAAATATGTTGCAAAAGGTGTTTGATCTTGAAGGAGATAAAGTTGTTGTTAACTCTGATATGGATTTATTATTACAAAATGTTTTTCATTTAAATAAAAATACATGTATTTTTCTTATCAAGAATTCTATATTGGTGCAGTTTTTTAGTATGTTTGGAATAGAATTTTTGAGTATATGTGCTGGTTCAAGGTTAAAAGAAGGTATAGTAGATAGAATTCTGGCAGATATTTTGATGGTTATAAAGAATGATGTAGATGTTCATTGCAATATATATAAAATATTGTCTAGATTTATTGTGTTAAGAAATATGTCCTACAAGTTTGAGCTTGCTTGGTTTCACGATAATATGAGAATTTTGTATAGTGCTGTTGATTCTTTAAAGCATAAAAGTACAGACGAGGAGGTGATGAACTTTATTTCTGTATCTGCTATGATGTCGTATGGTTTGTTGCACTTTGGAAAGAATATGATTCTTCGCAGAAAGGAACAGCTAAGTATACATTTTATGGAAGCTTGTAAGCTAGATTGTGAATGTGATCTCGGAGTACAGGCTTGTAATGTCTTGTTTGCTTTTGGTCCTTTATATTGTTTTGAAATATATGGTATAGCGTCGGTGCGTGGTTTGTATGTTCCGCGATCTATGATGATGCTGTGTTGTCAGCAAAATGATTGCGCTATTCTGGCATCTGTTGAAAAAGGTGATATTAATTTTAGTGTTTTTGTTCAAGAAATGGTAAAGAATTTTTATCCTTTAATTCGTCGAAATACTGTTTCGCGTTATATAAGGAATATCATGCAATGTTATCAAAGTATGATACGACCAGAGATTTGTAATGCAAGATAAAATAATTATAAGACTTTTATGTTGTTTTATTAATGTAGTGATGTGGGATAAATAAGTGTGCTTTGATTTGAAGTGGTACACATGTAACTAGCATTGTAATAGTGTATTTTATAGTGTGAAAGAAATGCAATATTGTGCCATTGATATTAAAGATGTTAAAATTGGACTGTTGATAACATGTTATCAATACATACTTGTGAAAAATTAGTGTCTTCAAATAAGAGGTGTTCACATAAAAATGGTGATTTTTATGTGAATACGTCATTTTAATTTTTCATTTTATTTGAAGAAAAATGAAATTGTTGTAAGAAAACCTCATAACAATCCTGCAATTTTGTATTGTGAGTACAATCCTTGATATTACTAAAACTGAAGAAAATGTATGCTTCAGTAATTATTATAAATTAAATATAAATATATAAAAAAAAAATTTAATAATTTAGTATCTTTATACTATACTTATTTATAAATGTGTGTTTTTATGTTGTATTATGTTTTTTGTGTCATTAGTGGTTGTATCTACTATTATTGGATTTGCAGCTACGGCGTTGCTAGAATTGGTAACCGGTAATTCTGGCGAAGAGAAAGAAAAAGAATCTGGAACGGATGAAAAATCAGAAAGTAATAAGGATGTTGTGAGGACATCAGATAAGACCCATTGTAGAACTACTGCATCTGGTAAACGAGGAAAGGTTGGTAAACATAAGAGTAGATTAAAACGTGGTAAACGGCATGCTCACAGATCTAGTAAATCTGGCCAAGGTGGGAAAAGTGCTGCGAAAGTTTTGGCTAGTACAGATGTAGCATCTCAAGCGGAAGCTCAGGAAACATCAGGTGTGAGAAGACAGCGTGCAGATAAGAAAATAGATGTGCAATCACCTGATAGAGTTGATCGAGGGCAATGTGATGAACTTAATGCTGAAACTTCATCTAGTAAGGATGTAAAATCTGAAGAAGAGGATGGAGAGAGATCGGGTCGGGGAGTGCAAGCAGTAGATGGTGAATCTAGTAAAGTTAGTGAAGAGCAAAGTAAGAAACATAGTGATGAAACTTCATCTGATAAAAATGTAAAATCTGAAGAAGGGATTAAAAGTACATCAGATCAGGACATTCAAGCGGAAGGTAATAAATCTGATAAAGGTACTCAAGATGAAGGTGAGAAGCCTGGTACTGAATCTAGTAAGGACTTGCAACGACCTAGTAGTGATACATCTGTACAAAATACAGGTGCTGGCACATCAACTCAAGACGGAGAATCTGATAAAAGTGCAGGTGCAGGAAGTGGTGGTGTTACACAAGCAACTGGTTCACAGGATCAATATTTAATTCTAGGTGCAAGGCCGAAAGAGCGTACTAGACCTGTTAAAGGTAAAAAGTCAAAGTTATCTAAGGACCCTGGTGTGCAAAAGGGTGTTGCAGCTGATACATGTCAAGTTGAGAAAGATGATAAAAGTTCTAATGGAAGTGTGAAAACAAGTAGCAAAGATAAGGAAAAGTTAGAAGAGAAAAAGCAGCCTGAGAGTGCAGAAAAAGTGATTGTGCAATCACCTGATAAAGTTGATCAAGGGCAAGGTGATAAACTTAATGCTGAAACTTCATCTAGTAAGGATGTAAAATCTGAAGAAGAGGGTGGAAAGAGATCGGATCAGGAAGTGCAAGCAGTAGATGGTGAATCTGATAAAGTTAGTGAAGAGCAATGTAAGAAACATAGTGATGAAACTTCATCTAGTAAGGATGTAAAATCTGAAGAAGAGGGTGGAAAGAGATCGGATCAGGAAGTGCGAGTAGTAGATGGTGAATCTGGTAAAGTTAGTGAAGAGCAATGTAAGAAACATAGTGATGAAACTTCATCTGGTAAGGATGTAAAATCTGAAGAAGAGGGTGGAAAGAGATCGGATCAGGAAGTGCAAGCAGTAGATGGTGAATCTGGTAAAGTTGGTGAAGAGCAAGGTAAGAAACATAGTGATGAAACTTCATCTGGTAAGGATGTAAAATCTGAAGAAGAGGATGAAACGAGATCGGATCAGGAAGTGCAAGCAGTAGATGGTGAATCTGATAAAGTTAATGAAGAGCAAGGTAAGAAACATAGTGATGAAACTTCATCTGGTAAGGATGTAAAATCTGGGGAAGAGAGTGGAAAGAGATCGGATCAGAAAGCGCAAGCAGAAAGTAATAAATCTGATAAAGGTACTCAAGATGAAGATGAGAAGCATGGTGCTGAATCTAGTAAGGACTTGCAACGGCCTAGTAGTGATACATCTGTACAAAATACAGGTGCTGGCACATCAACTCAAGACGGAGAATCTGATAAAAGTGCAGGTGCAGGAAGTGGTGGTGTTGCACAAGCACCTGGTTCACAGGATCAATATTTAGCTCTAGGTGCAAGGCCGAAAAAGCGTACTAAACCTGTTAGGGTGGAGAAGTCCAAGCCAACTGAGAAGTCTAATGTACAAGGAGCTATGGCAGCTAGTTCAGTTCATGTAGATCAAGGCGAAGTCCTTGGTGACAGCTCTTTACTTGAAGGTGCAAAGCCAAAAGATCGTTCTACTAAAGGTAAAGGACCTAAGCCACCTGAGAGACCTAAAAAACCTGCAGTTCAGTTTTTTGATTGGGATAGTGGGAGTTATAGTGAGAAAGATCCTTTTCTTGTGCAAAGTGAAAAGGAGTTTAAAAAGGATAGTGCTGCAACTCAACAAGAAGTAGGATTGACAACTAGTGTAACACAAGTGGATGCAATGCCTGTGGAAAAAAAAACTGGTGAGCTTGCAATGCTTGTACAAGTAACTGTGGTTAATGGAAATCCTGTGATTACTGTGCCAAGAGGGGCATTCAAATTATCTTTAGTGAACAGAGATAACATGTCGCAACAATTGCCTTACAAAAAACACCGAAATTTTCAAGACAGAATGTCTCAGCTGAAGCACATGCAGTTTATATACTGCTACAATATGTATAAAAATATGTTTTGTGTAGAGCATGGGTATTTAAGTTTTAATCAATGTATGATACAAAGTTTAATGATTTCAGATGCACAATATATGGATTTATTGTGTTTTGTTATGAAAAATGCTTACTTATTGTGTTGTACACAAGTATTTAACAATACTGCACTGCGAAATAGTTTGGTTTGGAATGGTTGGTTTGTCTCAAATCCGAATGAAGTTGATATTATTGTTTTTCAATCTATGCATTATATGTATTCTTGTAGTGCACATGAATTAAAAGAATATTTAAGTTTGCTTTTTAACAAGTACATAGCCTTAAAACCAAAAATAGTACACAGTCCATTGTATTTTAAAAGGTTATTGCTTCTGTTATGTAATCTTGTGAATAGGAGATTATGTGTTGCTGGGTGTTCTGAGCAAATATTAGATTTTGCAATAGTAAATACTGCTGTTATGTTAGGTTGTATGTATTTGAATTATAGGGATTTTAGTGACATCCCGCTTGACGCTGGTATTGATGAAATAATTGCTCATATGAAATTGAATAACTCTAGGGCAGGGGTTATTGGAGGAAAATGTCTTCTATTTTTTAGCAATGTAAACAATCTATATAGCAGTAGTGGTAATGATTTAAAGTCGGTGAAAATGTGTGGCATGCAATTTCCAAGGATACTTGTGCAACAATGTTCTGAACGCTTTCCTGTGCAACTTGGAAATGCTATTGCTACAGGAGTAGTATTTGAAGCTATTATGAAGGATCTAGCTATGCAGTTGTGTGTGCTGGTAGATAAAATGAGTGTAGAGGCTTGTGAGGAAGAGATAGATGCATATGCTGAAATATATAATAGGATAATAAATAATTTTAATGTTGGTGAAGATAAAGGACAGCAAAGATAGATGTTTGTATAAAATAAATGTGGTTCTACAAAATTAAGGTGCATAGTTACTGAGTAATGTAAAGCAGTTATTGTTTGTTTTAAGTGAGTAAGTAATGGTATTTAGTACTGATTTTCTTGGACAAGTTCTTCTAAAATTGTTGATTATATAAATCTTGTAAACATATTGAAAATATTGTAACATAAAGTATTAGGAATTTAACTTCCTTTACTTTCAGTATAAGTGTGTGTTTTTATAGCTTAACATTATGATATTATTCCTTAAGTTGTATGTGTGAAGTGGTAACACCACTGTTGTTAAATTGGTGGTTGCTGGCTCTGATGAAGCTAAAGTGAGTTGAAAAGAGTCTGTATGTAAAAGCTGAACAGTCAGACATGGTAGATGTGATGTAGAAGTAGTGTTGTGGTGCAGGTGATATATCTAATTATAGATGTTGAAACTAGTGAAGAAACAATGCAATCAAAAAGTGGTGAGTAAAGTGCACAGACAAGTGGTGTGCTCTGTCAGCGTTAAGATCTAAAAGTTACAGCTGGAAAAAGTGAAGTAAGTACTGAATCTAGTAAAGATAAAAAATGTTAGAGAAGGAGTAGGAAAAAGTGCTATCAGGAAAAGATAAAGAAGATCAACAAAAGTCTGATCAAGGTATTGGAAATAACTCTCAAACACAAGGTGAA
>NZ_QOHL01000003.1:0-77665 GCF_004181775.1 Ehrlichia minasensis | reverse complement strand
TCACATGTACCTATAAAACGCAATATCATGCGTAATTTCTTCAGATATTCCGCAACTTCCTCAACAGATCTTAAATCAGGTTCCGATACTATTTCCATCAATGCAACACCGGCTCTGTTAAAGTCGATATAAGTATTACCAAACTCATGTATACTCTTTCCAGCATCTTGTTCAAGATGAATTCTCGCAATACGAACTTCCTTAGCATCATGATCTTCTAAAACAATTTTACCTCCTGTAGCTATCGGATAATAAAACTGTGTTATTTGATAACCAGAAGGCAAATCAGGATAAAAATAATTTTTTCTATCAAAAGCTGAACATTTATTAATTTTACATGATAAAGCTATACCAGTTTTTACTGCCTGATAAATACAGTACTCATTAAGGACAGGCAACATACCAGGCATTGCTACATCAAAAAGCGACACTTGTGTATTAGGCAAAGCATCATAAGTTTTTGCTGAAGCACCAGAAAATAATTTAGAATTAGAAATAACTTGTGCATGAACTTCTAGCCCTACCACTACTTCCCAATCACATCTATTTCCTTTAATAACTTTCATAAAAACATATTATCTAAATAAAACATATTAAATCAACGCTTTAACAGTGACAATACTTCTTTTGAACAATTAATCTCTTTATTAATTACATAATTTTCATAATTATCATCTATTTTAGATAATTCATAATGATAATTTACCATAATACCCATTGAACTACTCAAACCTTTTTCAGAAACATCAGCCATCCAGTTTAATTGCTTGATAATTGCACCATTACTTAAATGAAAGTGCGCAACTGGATCTAACGCTCTATCAGCATTCTTAGCTTTCACTAAATAATAAGCACATAGTTTTAAAAATAAGCTTTTAATGTCTTGAGATAAATCAGCATACTGCTTATCATTTACATATGATATTATCTCATCAATAGAGACACTAACTTTAAGTTCACTTAATAATTCAAGATTATTTGGCAAAATTCTTGTAAGCCATCTAACAAAACCTGGTATTGGAGAAAGAGTTGCATAAATTTTAATACTTTGAAATTCTTCTGATAATTTATTCACAACACGTTTTATTAAAAAATTACCTAAACTAATTCCAGAAAGTCCCATTTGTGTGTTTGAAATAGAATAAAAAATAGCAACCTTTGCATTTTTTGGATCCTTAGGTGGCACATGTGAATCTAACAACATTTGTATGCTAGTAGCTATTTCATCAACAAGGGCAACCTCTACAAAAATTAAAGGTTCACCTGATATTTTATAATGGAAAAAAGCAAAGCATCTACGATCTGAATCTAATCTATCCCGCAAATCATCCCACGAGGAAATTGCATGCACTGCCTCATACAAAATCAACTTTTCTAGTAAAGAAGCCGGAGAATCCCATGTAATTTGATGCAAATCTAGAAGGCCAACATCAAACCAAGAAGACAATATGTTTCTCAAATCTCTTTCTAGAGAAAAGAACAACTGATGTTTATCTTTTAATCTTATTACATCAGCTCTCATGTCAACGATAAACTTTAACCCATCAGGTAATGAAATAAATTGCTTAAGTATATGAAACCTAGGAGATTCTAAAACTGTAATCAATTCAAATTCACACTTTCTTTTTTCACCTTCATCTATTTCACGTATATAATCACCTATCTTTTCATCTATTTCAATTCTATCAGCACTAAACTTTTCTTCTAGTAACTTAAAAAACGTTATTTTACCAACATCAGACAAGTTCAAATATAAATTACCAAGAGATATGGTATTGTATCTCGCTTTAATTTCCCCACCTTTTGGATTAACACATTCTTTCATTTTTTCATAAAGATTGCTAATATCTTGATCCCTGGTTAAATCCTTATTAATACTACCGACCCAAGAAAGTATTGCATCAGCCATTTCACCCATAACTTTAAAAACATTATTTATTGTTTTGCTCCTTATTACTGGTAGTGAATTATCCATTGTGAACCATAATCAAAAAGTAAATACTCTAGATAACATCATTCTGTACCATTAGTCCATTTTTTTTAACAACATTCATAACAAAATTATTGACTGATTTGTTAATAAAATACGATAATAATGCTTGTTAATTCATTATGAAAATACAACTATGTCTACTATCGGCGTAAATAAAGTAATTTTAATAGGCAATCTAGGCAAAGATCCAGATATTAGAGTAATGCAAAATGGAAAAGAAATGGCAAGTTTTTCCATTGCAACATCAGAAAGCTGGGTAGATAAGACATCTGGCATACGTACAGAAAAAACAGAATGGCATAATATAGTAGTATTTAACGAAGGTTTAGTCAAAATTATAAAAAACTGTGTACGTAAAGGCAGTAAGATTTACATAGAAGGATCATTACGAACAAGAAAATGGACAGATCAAAATAACGTTGACCGTTATACAACAGAAGTGATTCTACAGGGATTTAACTCAGCATTGTATATGTTAGATGCTAAAAGCAATACCATGGATAATAATGCTATACCTAATGAATATTCTACAGAAAGCTTTAGTAAAGAAAATTTTCAAGATAGCAGTTGTGATGATATAATTATTGACGACGAAATACCATTTTAAGCACAATAAGTTATTTATCACTATAATTATACAACTCTCTTAGTTACTCATCTGAAAAAATTTTATTGCACTTAAATGCAACTTAAAGCATTAATTTACAGTGTAGCTACTGTTAAAAAATAACATTTCATTTTCACACTATCAGCAAAGTATAAACTTTCAAATGTATGGTATTACTCTGTTATATTAAACTATTGCATTACCAACTTTTCTCAACATGAAATGTAGTTATTTGCTAATAATAAAATACCATTGCATTGTAAACAACTATAACAAATACATCTATAATCGCAACACATCTAACAGATATATATGGATACTATTTTCAATAAATATCACTTTTAGTACTGCATTCAAGAAAGTTTTTTACTACTCTTTTTCAACTTGCAATACTATGTATAATCATATACAAAAGGTATAGCTATATCACACAATGCTGCTTCATTTTCAAATCATTTCATTAGTATATTAATATTTCAAATTACATTAAATGCTGTCATACAAAAACTGCATCACAATATTAACTGTTGACATAGAACATCATAAATCACATGCATACCATTAGTTACGTGTTTATCATATTAAGAAACACATCCTACAATCTATAAAATCACTAAATAATTACCACAATATCCTAATATAAAAAACATCATAATCAACACTACTTTAGTCTCTAATTACCGCCTCACATATCAACATTTAATCTTCTAATAAAACTACTGCTATAAAAATATACTACGCAATCAAACCTTTCAAGAGTAAAGTGTAGCTGAGTTTCTACCCTCAGTATTTATTAACCCTCAATACTTGATAACTCAGCAATAAAATCATAGAACATTAAGCTATTACAAATAACATAAAAAGTACTACTATAATGCTTTTAAAACTAACAAAAAAGCTCTTAGAAATGACTTTATATGTAATACTATTAGCACTATTATTTAAAAAATAAAACTATATAATACTACTATACAACATTGGCAAATATATTATAAATAACCAACTATGCCATACAAAAATAGCATAAATTCTACTCAATATACCCAAATCTCACAAACTTGAATCAATATAAATTATTTAAACATACTCTCGTATTCAATAACATTCTTATCTTTCTTGAGGTAATAAAGACCATATAAAGAAAATAACGCATAAAAATCTATGCAAAATACAGTAGATAACCCTAATTTTGACAACCATAAGAAAATCATTGGAGTTAACATACTAAAACATCCTATTCCAATATTAAAAGCAACTGAATAACCAGTTTGTCTAACATTTGCTGGAAATAATAGCATAAGTACAGCACCAAGAGGTGTAGAACACATACCCAAAGACAACGCTACTAGAAAATAAGTAAAAATAGATTCACCAAAAAACCACATAATAGGAGATATAATGACAATAAAAAATATATTTATATTAAACACAACAGTTGTAGTTTTATATAATCTACATACAAGATAAACTAGATAACCTGATAAAACTGTTGTTAAAGCCAATAAAGAATATATCAGCATATTAACTCTGCTCTGCACTTCCAAAAATACAAAAAAAGTATAGAATAAAGCATGACAAAAAGGTATAAAAACGCACACTACTATAAAAGGATGTTTATAATTTAATATTATATCTATAATAGGTACTTTCGAAATTTTATTCTTATTACTACAATCCAAATATTCCCTACTTTCCTCTATAGAATTAATCAAAAAAGGGAATGATAAAGACATTACCAATCCTACAACAAATGGAATTCTCCACCCCCAAGAATAAAATTGATATTCAGGAATCAAGTTATTACATAATTTAAAAACACAACATCCAATTACACCACCAAATACCTTTACCACGAAATGACTATACATTGCATAAACAATATTACGAGCATCTTTTGCATTTTCTACCATCAAAACCACAGCACCTATTTCTCCAGAAAAAGACAAGCCCTGCAAAATACGCAATATTATTAATAAAATAGGAGATAATATACCTATGGTTTCAAAAAGAGGTAAAAAAGCTATACCACCTACAGATATAATAAGCAAAGCTGCAGAGCTCAATAAAGCAGTCCTCCTTCCGTATTTATCACCAATATAACCAAATAATAATGCTCCAAAAGGTCTCACAAAAAAAGCCATTCCAAATGACATCAGTGATAACACCATAGCAAAATCCTCAGTTAGATGTGAGAAAAACATTTTACTAAACATTTTGCTAAAATTTCCATAGATCAAAAAATCATAACATTCTATGAACGTACATATAAGTATTGACAACATAGGCTTAACACTAGAATGCGCTGACATATATGCAACTCATTAGATACTTATCTCATATTATAACTATAACCATTGATTATCAATGTCAACCAACATCAAATGACTAAATAATTCACCTAGATCCTTTGATCTATACAATACTACATACTACTAAAACAAGACAACATACATTCTATAAAATACCCAACTATATTATAATCAACTAATAAAAAACCTATTATACTGCTACCTTTTACTTACATCACAATAACAACTAATATCTACAAAAATACAATTACTTGCTTATCATATTGTTTTAACTACTTGAATCTATTTTTGAAGTTCACAAAGACACAAACTATACTTCAATGATAAATTTATTACTTTTATAACATATTAAATTTCAAAATCTACACTACCAATATTTACTTAACAATACAGCCATTTATCAAGCACTTTATCCACTTGGCTAACGATAATCATTCTAATATTTACACAACAAACCCACTTTACAAACACATTATTTTTAAAAACATTCACAATTTAAAATTTATATTATCCAAGAACCACTTAAAAGATAACTATTTGCCCACAAATTACACACATTACATATTGAAACTAAAATTATTTTTTGCAGATTACCTATAAACAAACAGCAAAATATTACTTTAAACACTATTATGAAAAATACATTATTTTATAGAACGCATACAGATTAATACTTAAATAAATAGCAAAACTCTCCTGTAAATATTCCTACCAAAACTTATTATTTTTTGTAACATGCATTAACCAAAATCTATATACTAATTAAGCAATTATCTTAAAAATACAACTACCTAGCGCACTAATGACGCTGCTGACAGTCACCACCAAAATTTAACAAGCAATCCTGTTTTAAATTCCAATTATGCATACATTACTTGTTCACATTTTTTGACATTATGCTGTTTTAAGCACAAAATACCAAACATAGATAACAATGCACAGCAATCTAAATAAATTACAGGAGATATACTCAACTGAGTTACATTACTTAACCATAAACAGATTGCAGGAGTAGCCCCACCAAAAACTGCAACAGCAACACTATAACACATTGAAAAGCCAGTTTGTCTTATATTAACTGGTAATAAAAACACTAAAATAGATAATAAAGGAGTTGCATACATACCTAATACAACTGCCAGAATAAAAAAACTAATTACAGAATCAAGACCTAAAAAGCATATTACAGGAGATACACATGCAATAAATACAACTTGAATTGTAAATAGCACAATTTCAGGTTTGCATACTCGAAACATAAGAAAAGATATAAAGCCTGATGCTAACATTGTCAATATCAACAAACTATAAATTGTCATACTTACTTGTTGTGGTATATTTAAGAATGCAAAAAACATATAAAACAATGCATTAGCAGTTGCTACTAAGGTAAATATAATAATACAAATTTTCTTGTAATGTAACACTATATCTAAAATAGGAACTTTAGAAATTTTTCTACCAGATGTATAATCTAAATACTGCCTACTTTCTTCAATAGAATGACGTAAAAAAGGTAATATTATAGACATAATTAACCCTACAATAAATGGTATTCTCCAACCCCAAGAATAAAATTGTACTTCTGGAATAAAGTTATAACATAATTTAAAAACAAAAGATCCAACCGCACCTCCTACGACTGCTAACACAAAATGTAAACTTAATACTGAAACAACTTTATTTTCACCAACACTTTCTGCTATTAAAACAATAGCACCTACTTCTCCTCCAAAAGACAATCCTTGCACAGTACGCAGAAACACTAATAAAATAGGAGCTAATACACCTATAGAATCAACAGTAGGTAAAAATGCAATACCTCCAACTGATAAAATAAGCATAGAGGCAGAAATAAATAAAGAAACTTTCCTTCCATATTTATCCCCAATATACCCAAACAATAATGATCCAAGTGGTCTAACAAAGAAAGCTATTGCAAATATAGCATATGATAATATTAAGGACAGATTTTCATTATTAACTTGAGAAAAAAACATCTGACTAAATATATGACCAAAATTTCCGTATATTAAAAAATCATAACACTCTATAAAAGCACAAAAAAGAAGAGAAAAAATTGCTTTCTTATTAGTACTATGTGACATTTCAGACACCAAAATAATAAACAAAGGACCAAAAATCTACAGTTATTTATTTGTCATGTCAATCATTATTTAACACGAGAAATACTTAATCAACTTTTACTATATATCTCATATTACATCATAATTTATATATCTCTGTATAATTAATACTGATGCTAAAATAACACACTTTTGCTAATAAAAGAGGCATTCTACAAAAAATAATGGTGATAACATGCAACACATTACATAAATAAAAAAAGCATTTTAAATAATGTAAGAACCTCTTTTTATAGTAGTAAAATTTTTAACACCAATTACAGTATTCACCAGTTATATTATATGTTTATACATTTCTATTTATTAAATTTAGTTTATTTTTTACACCATACCAACTAAACAACTTGGCCTATCATTTACAATCCAATGCGATAAAAAATTTATATAGTGTTTAATAATACATTATTTCTAACATTAAAAATCGTAAGCTATGAGATTTAACAAAGCGTATGAGGTTATAATATCTAAAGTTTTTATAATCTTACACACTAATGAGAGATTAAGTATTTATATAAAATATATCCATTCCCTAGTACGAGTCAAAATATCATAATCACTATATCTAGACACATCATAAGATGCAGTAAATGGTTTCATAAAAGTAACATAATTCAATATTAACTGTCTCAAATCAATCTCCAATTGCTTCATAAGTTCAACGTAATTATCTATAGGAATTATCTTCATATCTTCTGCACTTATCTTCCAGTACATCAACCCTGAAATATCCTTTTTTAGACTCTGTTTTACCGTTAATGCTTGTATTATCATTTGTAAGGAAATACCGTAATTAATATCTGACTGCGAAGGAATTACACCAGTTTTATAATCAATAATAACAACACTACCATCTCGCAAACACTCTACTCTATCACATTTAGACACTATTTTTATATTATTATTGATTTCCCAAGAAAAAAAACTCTCTGTTATGATCTCATCAATATAGTTATTTCTTTCTAAACTTATCTCAAAAAATTGCTCAGCTATTTTTTGAAACTTAGGCCATAAAATAGTCTCAACTTGAGGAAAATTTTTATATTTATTCAATAACTCTGATACAGCAATTTCTACTAAATCTTCACATCTAAACTGACTATTACTATTTAATAAATACTTATGTAAAACGTTATGGACAATAATCCCAAAGTCACGCATAGAAAACTTTTCATTAATATTTCTACATGGTAAAATATTTAAAATATTACTTAAATAAAACACATAAGGATTCTTTACCAAAATTTCTAAAGCAGTTGACGATAAGATCTTAAATGAACCTAATCTTTTATCAATCTCTGGATTAGGGTTAGGTCTCAAATATGCTAAATTTTTTACACCATCAAATAAAGACTTATCATGAATACCTGAATAAGGTTCACACTTCAAATCTTTTATATCATAAAGCTTGCCTAAAACCCTTAACCGCCTAACCCAAGTAGATTCTTCATTTATTTTACCAAAGCTTTTTAAAGACTGAGTAATATAAATTCTATCAGAATAAAAGAAGCTATGTAATAAATATGCAAAATAACCTCTCTCTTTTTGAATAGAAGGCAATCCTAATTTAGCACGTATCCACCTATTTAATAGTGTACCAAATGAATTTACACAATAATTTATTTCATTAAATCCAGAAAAAATTACTACTTCTCTCTTAGACAAGTTAATGCAAGACAATTTATAATTTTCTGAAAAAAAATGACTACGCAAAATTGATACTAAAATCTCACTGTATAAATCTATCCCATATATTTTTATACCACTACATGAGTTCCTTAAGTTACTAAAAAATTCTTCAATCTTATTACTATCATTGAGATCAATTGTAATATTACCTTCTAATAAATGATTTATGCAAACAACATGAGCTTCTACTATAGAAGATATCTTTTCATACCTTACATTAACTAGAGGAAGCATAATACTTTTTATTCTTTCCCAAAAATGTAATAAATCTGGAGCTTGTTCTTTTACATTACTTTCCATACTAGAAAAATCACAACTAGAATAGTACCTTACAATTTTTAGTTCAAAATACGACACCAAAGCTTCATAATCTTTCTGAACATACCCTAAAGTCACAAAAGGATGTTTAAGTAATGATAATAATGATATAGGATTCCATTTACTTATGACAACCTCTAATATATTCAATAAGAAAGAAAATATCAGATAACTACTGTCAGATTGATCTAACAATTTTTGTGAATCTACAATAGAATTTATTCTTCTACTTAATAATAAATTATTTGTAAATATAGCAAGATCATTACAAGAATTTTCTCTCACAAGCACAGATACAACTTGCGCTTCTTCTTCATCTGAAGCACAAGTTATCAATTTAACACGATTATAATCATTATAATCTTGAATTTCATTTCTATGATATGCTTCTAAAAATAAATTAAAATTAAACACACTATTTACAAATATAGAATTACTTGGACTACCTAAAAAAATGATATCATCCCTACCAATACTCAAAATATCTAACACACTCTTTATGCAATACTGATAATGATATTCCTCTAATAATTCCCACTCACTTTGACAAATAGTCATATCCACATACGGAAGTATAATTTTAGTATTAGGTAACTTATACAATGATTGAATAAAGTTGATAAAAAATTCATCAAATGCCATTCCAGCAAAAATGACAATACTATTTAATGACTCTTTCTCCAAATACTTAATTAAGTCATTTATATATAAACTCCTATGTTCTAATATATCTAGTACTTCTTCCTCTTTTAAAATTTCTCTCCATTTTTTAGATAACCTAAAAAGAAATTTCGCTGTCTTTTGACAATGTACTGGTAAATCACAATCAAATAGATTCTCTAAATTAGATAACGCTATACAATGTACATTCATTTCATTCAACAATGCAGACAGTTCATAACTCATAGATAACGGGTAATTATCATCGTTCTCAGAGTTCCATAATTTTATGAACTCCATCAATAATAAAAGTTTTCTTATTGGATTCATGATCCTAACAGCATGATGATTACTTACTAATAAATCACGATCTATATCTGATAATGACATAATTCTCATCTGCACAAGAGCCGCATCAGAAAAGTAAAGTTTTAATTCATTACATAACAACTCAACATTTTCTTGATTAGGAACTATAATTATCGCACTAGAAAAAATATCATTAACAACATCAAACACAAACTTTGCCACTACAGACAAAAATGATTCTGCAGGATATACTGAAAAAACTTTTCCCATTGAAATATACTATACCAAAAAATTACAACATTATAGAAAAGACCACAAATCTTGTATCAAATTGATTTCACATGACATTACAATTTGCTAAAACATTTCAAATTTATCATTAGTAAACAAATACTACAATTCTTATCTATTTTTAAAAATTTGTTGATACTTATTTATCAAAAGATTAAATAAATATACATACACTACACAATAAGTCGAAAATATGCAATTTCCTAGCACTAGATTAAGACGTAAACGCTTGAGTGGATGGTTACGTAATTTAGTAAGAGAAACTAGCTTATCAATAAATGATCTGATATTACCACTTTTTGTACATGACAGTGATGGAATATCAGAACCCATCAAACAATTACCAGACATAAAGAGGTATTCAATTACTGAATTATTAAATGTAGTTGAACAAGCTGCAAATTTAGGGATAAATGCTATAGCGTTGTTTCCAGTAGTAGAAAAACATTTAAAATCTGAAAATGCAGAAGAGGCATTTAATCCAGAAAACCTAATGTATAGAGCAATAAGTGAAATCAAAAAATACATACCAAACATTGGTATAATAGCTGACGTTGCCCTAGATCCTTATACTAGTTCAGGACACGATGGCATTATAATTGATGATAAAATTGATAATGACTTAACCATAAAAGCATTATGTAAGCAGGCTCTAGTATTAGCAGCAGCAGGTTGTGATATTGTAGCACCATCAGATATGATGGATGGAAGAATTAAAGAAATTAGGAATGTTTTAGATAACTGTACTTTTCAGGATGTATGTATACTATCTTACTCTGTAAAATATTGTTCTAGTTTCTATAAACCATTTCGCGAAGCTGTAGGGTCTATCTCAAGATACCAGACGATAGATAAAAGTACATACCAATTAGATATTGCAAATATAAATGAATCAATACTTGAAGTACAAATGGATATTAACGAAAGTGCAGATATTGTGATGATAAAACCAGGTATGCCATATTTAGACGTAATTAAGTGTATTAGTAGTAGATATCAAACACCAGTGTTCGCATATCAAGTAAGCGGTGAATATGCAATGATTAAAGCTGCATCACAAAATCACCTATTAGACTATGACTTAGCTATTTATGAGTCTTTATTAGGGTTCAAACGTGCAGGAGCAAAAAGTATCATTACATACGCTGCATTAGATGTAGCAAATATGCTCAAAAACAGGATTTAAATTTCAGTATACAATTCTTATGTTAAGCCTAAATATTTAACTATTGCTAACTATTTAAGATATAATATAAGTTAATATACACACTGTTTACAGGTTTTAACACTATAAAACTATGATGGTTTATATCACATTAATGTGATAAATATTAGTAATTAGATAATAAAAAATAATATTATGTACTATCCATCAATTTTTATTGCACAATTAAATTACAATCCTGAAGATATCGATTACAATTACGATAAAATTACAAAATCATATACAGAATCAGTAGAGAAAGCAGCTGATTTAGCTATATTTGCAAGATATTCAATATCAGGATATATACAAAAAATCCCACATTTATCCAAAGATTTCTTCAATCAATGCGATAGTACAATTAATAAATTGGCATTACAAACTCACAATAAGAACACAGCAATAATTATTGGAAGTATCAAACAACAAAATAACAAAATTTTTGAAGTAATTTATTTAATAAAAAACGGAAAAATTGAAGAACTGATAGAATTTTCAACAGAACATCAGTTTTCTGATATTGCCGTTACATTTACAATTAACAAAATAAATGTATTACTGTTACCTATATCAAAAATATCAACATTACCTTCCTACAGTAAAGATACATTACTGTTAATAATGGATAACACACCATATACACAAGATACAAATTCAAGAGATAACATAATTTCAAAACTCACGTATGATAAATATGCTGTATATATCAACCAAGTAGGAGGATATAACAATAGAGTCTTTCATGGAAAGTCATTCTTTACCTTCAATGGTCAATACAACTTCTTAAATATGTGGCAAGAAGATAGTAATATTTACAACATAGATTTTGCAAAACAAATCTACCCCATGACAACATGTGATAATATTGAATCAGACTATCAAGCACTGATGTTAGCACTAAGAGATTATGTCTATAAAAATTGCATGGCAAGTGTAATTATAGGATTATCTGGAGGAATAGATTCTGCACTTGTAGCTTCAATTGCAGCTGATGCACTTGGACCAAAAAATGTATACTCGTTTATGTTACCAACAAAATACACATCTAAAACTAGTATCACTGATTCTAAAGAATGTGCTATGAGGTTAGAAATTTTTTATGATATATTCCCAATAGAAGAGATATTTCAAAGTTCATTAGCAATTTTACAAAACACTTTTGCAAATACTCAAGAAGATATTACAGAAGAAAATTTACAAGCTAGAATTAGGAGCACAATATTAATGGCGTTAAGCAATAAGTTCAAATTTATGTTATTATCAACAGGCAACAAATCAGAGATATTTGTTGGATACGCAACATTATACGGAGATATGTGTGGAGGTTTTGCGCCAATAAAAGATATATACAAAACCAAAGTATATGAACTCAGTAAATGGAGGAACAGAAATATACCAAAAAACAGTTTATGCCAAAACATCGATGTTATTCCATCTCAAATTATAGAGAAACACCCATCTGCTGAACTACGTTACAATCAAAAAGATCAAGATACTTTACCTGATTATACAACATTAGATTCAGTACTCACATTACTTATTGACAAAAACTATTCTGTAGCAGATGTAATCAAAAAAGGATACAACATTCAAGAGGTTAACTACATAGTACACTTAATAAAAAAATCTCAATTCAAAAGAGAACAAGCTGCTACTGGCCCACTGATCAATTGATAAAAAATTTATCTATCAACTAGTACAATAAGTAAAAGTTAACTAAACAGAAATGAGTTCTAAATAAGCTTTACAAAATAATATGAATACTCACTACAATTAAATAATTCAACTTGTACAAATAAATAGGATATAAACCTAATACTGCAAATATTGATAAGCAAACTATATATTTTTTATACTACTATTTTACATATGTTTAAATATATCATATCAATTTTAAAATAAGCAAGTACAACACAAATTAAAATAGCACACCTATTAATACTTTTACCAACTCAATACTTTAAGTTTTTATAAGCAGATTCATATTTTATACAACTTTTTCAGCCATTTTTAAAAAAGACAATCTGATACTTATATATTCATCAAAAACAAGTATAAACATTACTTTCCATATAATTTTCTCATACATACTATTAAAATAGGCAATTACTAGTATCTATTAAAAACTAAGCAATAGACAAACATGAAAAGATAAGATATTTACCAATGAATAACACCTCTAGCAACTTAACATTTCAAAATGTTATTAACAACTACAGGTCTTTTACACCATTTAATATAAAATAGAAAATTTATTATTTAAATTTTTATAATAAGAAATCAGTACACTCAACAGATATAAAACCAACAAAATAGTCTCTTATCAATTAATAACTCACACACTGACAAGCAACAAACTAAGATTTTACATTTCTTTTTTTATACACTCTTTAAACAATGATCTTAGCTCAACTATAGAGAAAGATGTTACAGCAAAAACTATGTCTATTGATTATGTAATTATCGAAACGAAATTGCTATTATTTTTCCCATCACTTTGTTTCTTTATAATATATGCTAAGATAATTACTTGTATATATCAAAAATAAACAGTAATACAACATGAATCTACCCATGAATAACTCACTTCTATCAACTGAACATTTCAAATTTTTATCAGCAAATTACAAACTTTTTCTGCAACTCTTCGCTTAACATACTTAAAAGAAACAATCTGCTTTCCATGTTATTCACAAAAATAAGCATTAAATATAACACGTATAAGACTACTTATAGCTTTTTTCTAATTTAACAATGCAAGCATTTACTTATGATTTTCTACACCACTTTTTCATATACACTCTAAAATAACGATGCTGGCTCAGTTATAAAACAAAGATGTTATAACAAAAACCACGTCTATTGGTTATACAATTATATAAGTGGTATTACTATTTTTATCATATCTCTTGCTTATCTATGATATGGTAAGATAATTACTTGTATTTAATGAAAACAAGCAGTAGACAATATGTATAATAAGTAACTATTTTATCACTTAATACTCCAATGTTTACGTAAATACAGACTTTTTACCTTACCATTTCATATACACTCCAAAATAGCTAACCATTTGTACCAACAAGCATAAGCAGTAGCGATAGCAAATATAAAAAATAACCTATTACACACATAAAAGAACATTTTACCAATGCAATACACAAGTATTCATAATTCAGTAAACTACAGTTTTCTATGCAATTATTTCACATATACTTTTAATACACTCTATTCACTTAGTTATTCACTAAGCACAAAACAAAGAGCATAAAAAAATTAAAATGTATAACAAAACTAATAGAAAATTTAAGCACAATACTACTTAAGTCAACAAATCTTCATTTGCTTTTAATTTATTCACTAGATCTTCCGCTCTGTCCAGAACAGATTGTGGGAACCCTGCTAACTTTGCAACATGTATCCCATAAGATTTATTAGTTGATCCAGGTATAATTTCATGTAGAAATACAACTTTACCATTCCATTCTTCTACTTTCATACAGAAACACTTTATATTCTCTAAACATTCTTCTAATTTCGATAACTCATGATAATGGGTTGCAAAAACTGCCCTACTTTTATTAACATTGTGAATCTGCTCAATCACTGACCACGCAATCGATAAACCATCATATGTCCCAGTCCCTCTACCAATCTCATCAAGTATTACAAAAGATTTATCTGTAGCTTGATTAATTATTGCAGCAGTTTCTGTCATCTCTACCATAAATGTAGAATAGCCAAGTGCAATATTATCAGAAGCTCCAACTCTACTAAATATTTTATCAATAACCCCTATGTGAGCGCTATATGCAGGAACAAATGAACCAATATGTGCTAAAATACCTATAAGTGCATTCTGTCTTAAAAAAGTACTTTTACCAGCCATATTAGGCCCAGTTATTAAATGCACTCTTTGCATTGGTGCAAGGTCAATATCATTAGCAACAAATTTACCATTGCGCTCAACTACAGGATGCCTACCTTTTTGAATATTAAATTCATAACTATCATCAACCACAGGCCTAGTATAAGAATATTGTATTGCTAACTCAGCAAAAGAAGTTAACATATCTATCTCGGAAATAGCATAAGCAGTCATAGTAATTTCATCTGCATGCTCAATAATACGCATACACAACTGACCAAAAATCTTTATCTCTAAATTAATTGCTGCATCTCTAGCAGAAATTATTTTGCTTTCTAATGCTTTTAACTCATTTGTTGTATATCTGATACTATTAGCTAAAGTCTGCCTATGAATAAAGTCTTTATCATTAATTAAATAGTTTGATGAAACTTCAACATAATAACCTAAAATATTATTATATAATATTTTTAAATTTTGAATATTAGTAACATTACGATATTTATCTCGCAGTTCTTGAATTAAATTATTACTATAATTTTGAATATATATATACTCTGATAATTGTGCATCATAATCAGGATTAATAAAGCCACCATCTTTAACAATACTAACATTGTTTGGCATCAATACATTACTAAGAGTTTTACATAAATCATCATATCTTCCTAATCTTGTACAAAAATCACTCACAACACTAGTATCAAACTTACTTAGTAAATCAACTAATATGCAAATCTTATCTAATGTTAACTTTAAAGCATACAAATCTTTAGGAGAACATCTCCCAACCTTAACTCTTGTTAAAATACGTTCTATATCTGCAATACCTCTTAACGTTTCCCTAACATCTTTATACAAAACTTTATTATTCACAAAAAATTCAACTATGTCTAACCTACGGTTTATTGCATAAGAACATGCTAAAGGTGCAGATAAACATCTCTTCAACAATCTTCCACCACACGCCGTAATTGTATAATCTATAGAGGAAATTAATGAACCTTCCAAATCTCCAGACTGTGTATTAAACAATTCAAGATTCTTCAATGCTGCAGCATCTATAAACATAAAATCACGATCTTCATAAGCTTTAGGAAACTCTAACTCAGGCAAATTACCTTTCTGCGTGGCTTTAACATATTCTAATAAAGAACCACATACAGCTACTTCTTCATCTCTTAAATCACCTAACCCCTTTAAAGTAGAGATTCCATAAACACTACATAAAGTATTATAAGACCTACTTGTATCAAAAAAACTACTGGAATACTGAGTCACAGAAAATTTATATTTTTTTAAAGTAGAATATATCAAATCTAACTCTACTAATTTATCGGGAATCAAAACTTCCTTGGGATTAATTCTTAATAAATCACTATCAATCTTACTCAAGCTTGTTGTATGATAATAAAAAGATCCAGTAGATAATTCTAACCATGCAATAGCATAGTGATCATTAACACTAACTATACAACATAAATAATTATTTTCTTTCGCTTCAAGCAAAGAATCTTCTAATATAGTACCTGGAGTAACAATTCTTACAACATCACGTTTTACTAAGGCTTTATAACCTCTTTTCTTTGCCTCTTCTGGTGTTTCTAATTGCTCACAAATCGCTACTTTATAACCTAACTTTACCAATCTATTCAAGTAAGACTCACTACTATGAAAAGGAACACCACACATCGGTACATTTCCTTTCTTTGTCAGCACAATATTCAATACTCTAGATGCCTCTATTGCATCATCAAAAAATAACTCATAAAAATCACCTAATCTATAAAATAACAAACACTCCTTATACTGATTTTTTAACATCATATACTGCTCCATTATAGGAGTTATTTTTCTATCATGATTCACTTTTTACCTATTGTTAACACTTATCATACAGTATATTATATGCAGTAACTAAAAAAAGATAATGGGTAAACTGCAAATTGAATAATAAACATTTTAATAAAAATATTAACAATACATAATGACATATTACTATTTGTACTTTATAATTACTAATATGTAGCTTAATCTAAATATTAATTATGGTATCTAAATGCTTGGTTTCTTAAAGAAAGGCGCAAGTGTTATTATAAAAGCAGCTGTAACACCCACCACCAGCAAACTACCTCATCAAGAAAGCGTAGGTAAGCATCTCGAAGGTATGCTCAAGAGTGTTGTCCCAGGCCAAAAATCACCTAGAGAGAAAAATTTTGACCTGAAAATGCATGATCGAACTTACAAATTGGGCATCGAGTTACCAGGCAGAACAAGAGTAGCAGGACATGAAACTGACGTTGCCTTTAAAATACCTTCTTATAAATTACCATACCAAGCATTACAAAAATTTGCAGTATGGCAAGAACAAGATAAAGAAGGAGAAGTCGAAGAAACCAGAAAAGGTGCATTAGCATCATTATTGACACCTATAGCAACAACTAGAGGGTTAATTAGCAGCAAAATTGCAGATCAGTATTTTCAAAAACTAAAAGAACTTGACTCACAACTAAAACCAATAGGTGGAAAAGTCATACTAGATTCCACAGCAGGAAGCTATAAACACGGATTAACCATAGAGCTAGACGTTTCTGGAAAATCAAGAGAACAAATAGAAAAAGAGGTAAAAATAGTTCTACAAAGTTTAGGTATAACCGACTCAAAACTAGCCAAAACTTTTTCTCAAAGATTATATAAAGTATCCACTGATCCAAAAGTTAGTTCAGCAGATATACAAGATACAAAATCTCACACTGATACTGATAATAAGGGTAAAACAGACAATAAAGATATTGTATCATCATCCCCAACACAAAATAGCGATATAGTATCATCAGCACCAGCGCAAAACAGTGATGTAGTATCTTCAGGACATGACCCAAATGCTATGCCAAATAGTGATTTTTCACTTACAAATCCTAGAAATATGCCTTATAACACTAGAGGGCCTTCACACAGTTCAGAAATGTTACAAAAGCTACAACAACAAATACTGATGCAGCAAAAGCCAGAACCACTACTTCCACAGCACATGTCTCCTAGCATGCAACAAGCAATTGAAGAAATAGCGGAAGGTTTACAAAGCAACATCAATGATGAACATGCACAAAGTAGTCCCACTAATCCAGGCATAACTAATACAGGGAAAGTACATGCAAGAAGGTAATAATTCCTATGACAAAGATAATGTTTTTGCAAAAATTCTGAGAAAAGAACTTCCATGCAATATAGTATATGAAGACGAGTTAGTGTTAGCGTTTCACGACATATATCCACAAGCTCCCATACATGTTTTAGTGATCCCAAAGCGTGATTACATATCATTTGATGATTTTAGCGATTCCTCAGCGGAAGATATTAAACATTTCTTTTCTGTAGTAAAGAAAATTACACATAAACTTCAATTAGATAAAACTGGATATAGAATTGTAACAAATCATGGAAAACAAGGAGGACAAATCATTCCACATTTTCACGTGCATATTTTGGGTGGTAAACAATTATAAGTTAAATGTTTAGTTATAATATATATAACATATTAAAATAATATAGTAAGGCACTTCTATCTTGTAAAATAATAATCTCTGAATTATTACACCATAAGTCTGTATATTGTATTATATACAGATGGTAAACAACGATATTTCCAACGTGCTACCAAATACATTTTTTAGAGTAAAGGCATCTGAGTAACTATTGACTTTAATACTCTCAAATTATAGTAATTACATTATCTATACTATAAACTAAGTTTAACTATGTTACACATTTGAGGTGAAAAATAACCATCATTTATAATACACCATCAGCAAAAATATAGCTTTCATAATAAAGATATCCTAGTAATAACTTAATTCACACTCAATTATAATATCTTACCTATAAGTTTATATTTTAGATAAGTAATAATTATCAGTTCAATATATAACAAGCAGAAATACATCTGCCACAGCAACAAATTCTCAGTAATAACTTATTATATTACTACTTAACAATAAAACTACACTATCAAATAAGTTCATATTTACTACATACATTAGACGTCCATTATAATAAATATTACTAATCAGAATTTATAAACACAGTATAATTAAAACACAATTTCACACATAATTATAAGATCGATTAATAAAACAAATCATAAATAAATTGAAATACAAACCTAGAAACCGTGTAAAAATTAATGTTAAGGTACTTTATCAAGAATAAATTTTGAACCTAATATCTTAATAATTATCACATCATGAAAGGAAAAAAATAAACGTGTAGTCAAAGAAAATTATCTTGAATTTTTAGCATAAAACCTATTTGACAATAATAATACTCAGAAGTTATATTAGCATATTATTTGATCAAGGTACAATAATATGCACAATTTAAGTGGTGTTTTTACAGCATTAATCACACCTTTCAAGAATGACTTTTCCATATGCGAAGATACATTTAGAGAATTAATTGAATACCAAATTAGCAATAACATTCATGGCTTAACTCCATGCGGAACTACTGGAGAATACTCGACTTTAAGCTTTGAAGAATACTGCAAAGTAATTGAATTGTGTGTTAAAGTTACAAACAAACGTGTCCCAATAATAGCAGGATCTGGATCAAATTGTACACAAGAAGCTATTAAACGTACACTATACGTCCAATCTTTAAATGTAGATGCAGCATTAGTAGTTGTACCATACTATAATAGACCAAGTGATGAAGGAATATATCAACATTTTAAAGCAGTACACGACGCAACTAATATTCCTATTATTATATATAACATACCTAAAAGGACTGCTGTTGACGCAAATGATGCACTACTTGCACGAATTCTATCTTTACCAAGAATCATAGGCATTAAAGACGCAACTGGAGATATAAGCAGACCACTCAATTTAAAATCACTAATAGATAAAGAAGTTGTTTTATTCACAGGTGATGATGCTACGTGTTTGGGCTTTTATGCTCAAGGTTGTACAGCGGGATGTATCTCTGCAGTTGCAAATGTAATACCTAAAATACACTCTGATATGTACAATGCATTTTTTGCTCATAATATAAAAGAAGCAATGAATGCAAATATATCAATATTTAAGCTATCAAAAGTATTATTTTGTGAGTCAAACCCCTCTCCAGCAAAATATGCAATGAGCTTAATAAAAGGCATATCTCCAACAGTAAGATTGCCGTTAGTAGAGCTAACTCAGGAAAACAAATTAAAAGTCGAGAATGCGTTAAAAGAACTAAACTTAATTTAAAACATATGTTTTTACAATCAAATAATATTGTATTTTCAATACCTATATAGTACATTTCTGTAAACATATAATAGAGCAAGCGTTATAGCTTCATATAAATATTTTATAAAAAATCAATTAATATTTTCTATACTTCCACACTGTAACACTTGCTCTAACAATACATACTTACGTACCAAGTAATATTGTTTTTTTAACATATAATATGCTTGACATAGTATATTTTGTATAATATAATTTTGCAAGGGTCACAGCTTTACAAAATACTCCATAAAATTTACTATTATAATATCTTCTATACTTTCTATGCTGTGATACCTCCTAATGATAAATCAAACGGAGCAAACATGACAACATCAATGTTAGAAATTCAAGAATCTTTAAATAATCTTACAGCTTCATGGGAAGAGTTTAAAATTCAAAATGAAAAAAAACTATTAGATATTAGCACAAAAAGTGGAACATACCCTTCTATATTGGAAAAATTAGAAAAAACAGAAAATATATTAGACATACACAACGAAAGATTAGATCAACTAGAAATATCATCACAACGTCCTATTATTTACGATAATAAATATCACAATGAAGACCATAATTACAAGATGTTTACCCAATACCTATGTAAAGGTATTGATGAAACCAAAAGCACCACTGAAGAACCATTAGATGGATCATATTCCGTACCACATAACATCTCATCTTACATAGAAAAAAACTTAACTCAGAACTCAGTAATGCGACAACTATGTTCCATAGAAAAAATATCCGGTGATAGCTTAGATTGCTTTATCTCAGACAATAACCAAACAAACGTTAACTGGAGAGCAAGTAGTCAAGACACAGATGAAACAAAATCACCAAAAATTGATAAAATTACTATTAACTTACACGAATTATATGCTCAACCAAAAATTACAAAAAAATTATTGGAAGACTCTGCAATAGATGTGGCTAGTTGGTTAATTAATCATCTAGTTGACGCATTCAGCAGAATAGAAAACACTGCTTTTATCTCTGGTGATGGAAATAATAAACCATACGGAATCCTAACTTATGCTAAAAAAGAGAATACTATTGAATCCAAAACATTAAATAGCGATACAATTATTAAACTATATTATTCACTTGACGAATACTTTACTACAAAAGCAGCATTTATAATGCATAGAAGTGTATTGGAAGAAATTAGATCGCTAAAACTAACATCTGGACAATACATTTGGCATCCAGGACTAACTCTAGGAAATCCAGATACATTAATGGGATTACCTGTATATCAAACATCTGATATGCCTCAATTAAATAAAAAATCATTGCCAATTATAGCACTTGCAGACTTTAAGAATGCATACAAAATAGTAGAAAACCGTTCTATTAGAACATTAAGAGACCCTTTCACAAGCAAACCATTTGTTAAATTCTACACAACAAAAAGAGTAGGAGGAGCAGTAATTAATGATAATGCTATCAAGTTTCTAAAAATTACAGAATAAAATAAATAAATTTTCAAAAGATACCAACTTCTCTTTACTACTCAAATATAAAAATTACGCAACGCTTACGTTAAACTAATATAAACCGCAATTTGAATTTTAATTCAATTGATTCCATAAACAAATTATCCTTCAGTACTACAGTAATACATTATGAGTAAACTGTATTACAAATATCTTTACATTAAAATCCACACTTTAACAGATCTATTATACTAATATTTTTTATATAATAACTGCAATCTACCTGAAACATTAACAATATACAGAAATCTTTTTAATTATTATATATAACAAAGAGATTTCTGCCATATTGAAAAACATAATGTAATTACTACAATACTTATTATAAAAACCTCAACTTAACACACGCGACAAAACATCATTCTGTTCATTACTATGCATACTTGCATACCCAGCTGCAGTAGCAGCAGAAGCAGTACGAGAAACACATATTGGCCGTTTAGATTTCACATTTATTTCTATCAACACCTTCTCAATATAACTATTAACAAATCCCCATGCTCCCATATTCATTGGCTCCTCTTGACACCATACTATCTCAGCATTCTGATAATGTGTCAATTCATTTGCTAATTGTTCTTCTGGAAAAGGATAATACTGTTCTAAACGTATTACAGCTATATCATATATTTTATGTTTATCTCTAGCTTCAACAATATCAAAATAGACTTTACCACTACATATTACAACTTTTCGCACCTTATCATTACTACATAATGGATACATCTCACCAATGACAGGCAAAAAAGAACTTGTAAAATCAGATAATTTAGATACCGCCATTTTATGACGTAATAAGGATTTAGGAGTAAATACAACAAGAGGTTTACGGAAATCTCTACATATTTGTCTACGTAACACATGGAAATAATTTGCAGGAGTTGTACAGTTTACAACCTGCATATTATCTTCTGCACATAATTGTAAATATCTTTCTATTCTAGCAGAACTATGCTCTGGCCCTTGTCCCTCATATCCATGAGGAAGTAATAATACCAATCCACTACAACGTAACCATTTAGTTTCCGCAGAAGAAATAAACTGATCAACAATAATCTGCGCACCATTTGCAAAATCACCAAACTGAGCTTCCCAGATCACTAAAGTTGAAGTAGAATCAGTACTATATCCATACTCAAATCCCATAACAGCATATTCTGATAATGGACTATTAAATACTTCAAAATTTGCCTGTAGTATGCCTAAATTATTCAAAGGAATATAGGAATTTCCAGTTACCTGATCTACTAATACCGCATGTCTATGTGAGAATGTCCCCCTACCACAATCTTGACCAGACAACCTAACTTTCACATTTTCTGACAATAAAGATGCAAAAGCTAAAGCTTCACCAGTTCCCCAATCAATGTTTTCACCGGAAGACACCATATCAAAACGTGTTGACAATATTTTCAATATCTTTTTATTAACATTAAATCCCTCAGGAACATTTACTAGCGCATGAGCTAATTTTAATAATTTTCGTTCATCCACTCCAGTATCAGACAAATAATCTACAAAATTACCAGGCACAGGTCTTCTAAAGTTAGCCCAGTTACCTTTTAACCAATCAGCATCCTTGGGAGCATACTTTTCAGACTGAACAAACTCTTCATTAAGCATGCTATTAAATTTAGTTTGTAAAACTTTGCATTCCTCTTCTGTAACAACATTTTCACTAATTAACTGCTCTTTATAAAGCCTCATAGGAGTTTTATGTTTCATAATACAATCATACATTACAGGTTGAGTAAATAAAGGTTCATCACCTTCATTATGCCCATAACGACGATAACATACTATATCAATCACTACATCTTTATTGAATTTTTGTCTATATTCTACAGCCAACTCAACAGCAGCAACCATATCTTCAGGAGAATCTCCATTAACATGAAAAACTGGTGCATCTATTAACTTTGCTATATCTGAACAATAAAAAGAAGATCTAGAATCTTTTGGATTTGTTGTAAAACCTATTTGATTATTAACTATTATATGTATGACACCACGAATCCCATACCCTGTTAAATTACTTAAAGTCAATGTTTCAGCAACAACTCCCTGGCCTATTACAGAAGCATCACCATGTACTAATATTCCAACTATAGAAGGCTTATTACAATCTTGTAATACATCTTGCTTTGCTCTAATTTTGCCCATAACAACTGGATTCACAGATTCTAAGTGAGAAGGATTAGGACATAAAGATAAATGTATAACCTTATCAGTAGATAATTGACGATCAGAAGAATAACCTAAGTGATATTTCACATCACCAGAAACATCTATATCTTTTGGATATGCAATTCCACCTTTAAATTCATATATCATAGCTCTATATGGTTTCTTCATCACTTTTGTCAATACACTTAACCTACCACGATGAGACATGCCAATCACTACTTCACGAAAATTAAACACAGTAGATAAATCAATAATCTTTTCTATAGCAACAACTAAAGAGTCTCCACCTTCTATAGAGAATCTTTTATACCCTGGATACCTAGTATGAATGAACTGTTCAAAACATTCTACTTCCATTAAATGTTTTAATATTTTCTTTTTTTCATCATTTGATATCTTGTTACAAACACTTTCAACTTTATTCTGTAACCACAACCTTTCTTCATGATTTTTAATATGCATAAACTCATAACCAAGTTTACCGCAATAAATAGATTTCAAAGTATCAATGATATCATCTAAAGTAGGATTATTTAACCCTAACACAGTATTAAATGTAGTAGAAGGTTTTACATCACTTAAATCAATATACTTATTATAATCTAAATCACCAGTTACTTGTAACTTTAAAGGGTCCAAATCAGCAACAGTATGCCCATAAGATCTAAAAAAATTCAATAACTCTAAAATTTTAGCATTACAACTATCAATGATATTAACACTATTCGACTGATCAGTAGGCTTAACATTTTCCTGAACATATAAACCGCTAGAAAAAAAATTACGCCACCCAGAAGAAACAGAACTACTATCTTTCTGATAACGCTTATAAATATCCTCTATAACATCTACATTATCAGTAAATAAACAAGTCACATCTTTCATGCTTTTACCATTCTAAATTTCAACAAACTCTTTATCGTGCAAGTTCATACTATTTAAAGCACAAACAATACATAGAATTACAGAAAATAACCTCACAGTAATATATCTATCAAATTCAAAAGATAATATCTCAATCGCATTATAACAATAATTCACTAAACTACTAATCATCAACTTATTTACCAACATTATAAATGCTATAATAAACTTGAGAATTACTTATAAATCACCTTATACAACATAAAATTTTTCTTCAACTTTAGAATTAGAATACATATTACATTTCTCAATAATAAAATATGATTTTTTCTCACTCTTTAACATTATGAGCTTTCCAGTAATTATGACATTTATTATTGCTTAAATACACAATAATTCAAAGGTAAAAATTATCATATGATAACTTAATGACCAATAATTGAACATTACAAAAAATAGTTCAATACAAAAGTAAAAATTATTACGTAACAAATTTACCAGCACTATATTTCGAATTAATAAAATATGCTTGATGAAACAATACCATTCTGATATATTTTAAGTGTTCTACTTCAGAAAGTTTTAGTGCTCACTGTAGTGGTTTATTTGTTCATATATGATAAAGATTAACTTTCTAATCAAAAATCTCTCATTAGTTTTCAAAAAACAAGAAAATTCATATTATCAGCATCACGCTACATAAAATTACGCTTACTGAAAATTCTATAATTTTACCTATTACTATACCTCAAAGACATATATGAAAAACATCAATCCTAAATTACAACAACACCTATCATCTGAAATATTAACTATTGCACATTGCATACAAATTACTTTGCAAAACAAAAAAATAATAGGATTAACTAATTTTGACCAAAACTTATACATAGACAATATTACTTATGAAGCAACTTCTGAATTAATCATCGATACATTAAAATATAATTTTACCCATGGTAATAGTACAAAAATAGAAACCACAATAAACAACAATATAATAAAAAAAGAAGAAATAATATCCGGATTATATGACTCTGCTATAGTGAAAATATTTCTTGTAAATTATACAGATCTTACTCAAGGCAGTGTAACACTATTTTATGGCAATATTGATGAGATAATACTTATTAACGATAAACTAATAGCAGAACTTAGTAGCTTATATAACATTTTATCCAGAAACATTGGAGATTCTTTTTCATCCTCATGTCGAGCACAATTCTGTGATAACAAATGCAAATTAAACAAAGAAGAATTTACCAACATTTACAGTATTACCCGAGTAATAAGTAACCAAGAATTCGAATGCATTAACTTGATCAACATTGACAATTATTATACATACGGATTTATTACATTCATAGGAGGAGAAAATCACAATTCTACAGTAGAAGTCAAATCCCACAATCAAGCATATATAAAATTTTATAACACATTACCAAAAAAAATATCAGTACATGACACGTTTTCTATAGTTGCTGGTTGCGACAAAAGCTTCAGCATATGCAGCAATAGGTTTAACAATAGCAAAAATTTTAGAGGAGAACCTCATATCCCTGAAATACATTAAAAATCATAACTCTGATTCTGCTAAATACAATATCTCAGCATCTAAATAACGTTTTTTATTAATAAGAATCAAGTGTTTACACTACAAAGATAAGCATTTTTAGATTGTCACACATATTAGTTGATAAGTATTATACAACAATACTATGACAATAAATTTAAAAGAGATAAGGCAGAGTACAAACATATGTAATTAATTGATAGAGATGAATCTAATGCTTTATTTTTGAAAAAGATAAGATCAAGTAGTATTTTTAGATTTTCGCATAAGTTAGTCGATAAGTACTATACCAACAATACCATGATAATAAATTCAAACGAGATAAGGGAGAGTACAAACATGTATAACTAATTGATAGAATTTTTAGTAATATACTTGTTGCTACTAAATACAATAACGTCACAATAAATTCACACGCTTCTTACAAAATCTTGCAAAATAACTCAAATTAATAATGAAATACTAAATTAAATACTGAAACAAGAACCTCACTTAAATTGCAAATACTCAGCCTGATTCAATATTTATTACCGATACTGTAGAGTTAACTCTTATTAATAATAATACCCTGAACATACAAAACACTGGTGCGTAATAATGATATAAACTCAAGGCTAAGAAAATAGATCATATGCATAGTAAAATTAAATTTACTCATGAAATAAACTGTTAGAAAGTTTTTAAAACAATCAAATACTTAATACTGGTATTTCTGTAAATCAAAACTATCAATTACATTGATACAAAAAAATGAATACTTACCCTCTACAGGTATATTATAAAGCAATACCAACAATAAATTTCTGTTAATAAAATTATGAAAACAACTAAATCTGCTTTTCACACTACCAATATTACGTACTTAAAAAATATTTTTTCGAGTTTTTTCGGGAGTTACACCTATGTCATCAACTATATTATCAACTATTATTAATACAATCAAAGAATCTATAGCAACATTGCTCTCATCAGAGTTAAGTAATATCACAAATCAAGATATACAAACTCATATCTTAGGTAAGAATACCCAAGCTAAACACATACCAAAAATCAATCATTTAAAAATTCAAACATCTACATATGGCAAAATGATACCTATGTTATATGGAAGTATGCGTATAGCAGGAAATATAATATGGATGGACAAAATTAAAATCACTACAGATGAAGAGATAGTAATTACAAATAATCCAAACAAAAAACCTATTACTCACAGCTCTACACAATACAAATACTCTACAAACTTAGCTATAGCAATATGCAAAGGGTATGTAAAAAAAATCTCAAAAATATGGGCTAATTCACAATTATTAGACTTAAATACATTAAAATACAGATTTTATCAAGGTGCAGAAGATCAAGAGCCTGATCCACTAATGCTAAAATTAATGGGTGATACACCAGCATATCGTGGTCTTTCATACATAGTCATAGAGAATTTTCCTCTAATAGAATATAAAATACCCAATTTCACATTTGAAGTAACAGCACATCCTTTCAATGATACTTACCAAGACCATATAACACACAAAATTAAAAGTATACATATTATACCAGGATCTGGGGAATTTGCGTATGATACAAAAATACAAATGAAAGTTCTTCAACAGAAGATTGGAAATCAGTACATCCCTTACGGAGAGGCACAAAAAATTAACAATCATAGTAAACAAAAAAAAGCAGATGCTTTAATCTCATTAGATCAATTACAAGAAACTTTACCAAATGTACAGTGGATATCTGTAATCGTAAATTGGTACACAGATAGCTTAAATATTAAAGATTGCAATATTTATCCAGCTGTTGAATTCAAATTTAATGCTATTACAACGCCTGATAATTGGAATGTCGCAGGAATAAATAGAGCATCAGCAAGGCAACTCTCCTATACTCTATACAGTGTAGGTACAACTAACGATAAATCTTTAGTTAGATATATCAATGAACTAAAAACAAGAGGTTATAAAGTACTATTATATCCTATGCTATTAACAGATATTCAAGACAATCACTGGATAGGTAATTTGACAGGAGATGTAGAACATGTAAACATTTTTTTTAGCAAACAATACAACCCATTCATTAAGCACTACTGTGACTTAACTAAAGATATAATAGATGCTTTTATAATTGGTTCAGGGCTTATTGGGTTAACAAGAATAAAAAATAATCATAACCATTATCCAGCAGTAGAAGAACTTACAAAGTTAGCAAATTATGTAAAAAATAAAATGGGTAATAATACTATTGTAACATATGCAGCAGATTGGAGAGAATACCATTCCCATAATGGACATTATAATATGGATACACTTTGGTCATCAAAAGATATTGATGTAATAGGAATAAATGCATACTTCCCACTTACTGATACTCCTCAACCTACAAATGGATTTACAGAACAAGATATCATAAATGGATGGCATTCAGGAGAAGGATACGATTACTTTTTTACTGATCCAGAAAAAAAACAAGGTAAAATACCATACACTGAAAGTAATAACCAATATTCTTGGAAAAATATAGAAAAATGGTGGAATCAATACCACATTAATCCAGACAATACCATCACCTCTTGGATTCCAAAATCAAAAAAAATATGGTTTACACAATATGGATTCCAAAGTATAGATAACTGTACAAGTCAACCTAGCATATTTATAGACCATCAATATAACAAAAAGCCAATCTTTTCAAAAGGACATGTAGACTTTCGAGCACAAAAAATTGCAATAAGTGGTACTATTAAAGCATGGAATAACTCTAACATAGTAGAACAAATGTTTCTTTGGGGATGGGATATAAGGCCATACCCCTATTTCCCTCAATTACAAAACATCTGGAAAGATGCTAAAAATTGGCAAATAGGCCATTGGATACAAGAGAAACTATCACTGCTTGAAATATCTAATATAATCTATGATTTATTAAAAAACATAGGATTAGAAAATAATCAAATAAATATACAAAACTTACACAACGAAATAGATGGATATGTAATTACTGATATACAAAGTGCAAAATCCATACTTAACTCATTAAAAGACTTATATGATTTTGAAATAGTAGAACAAGATAACAAGTTATCAATCATTCAGGAAAATCAACTAATACAACACAATATACCATCAGATGACATTTTAACTAACAATAAAAACAATACACAAAAACTTACGAAAACAAAGCCATTTAATCTAGTGAATAGTATTAACTTTATGTACATTAACAAAAACAATGAATACAATATAAGCTCACAGCGAGTCAAAACACATAACTTACAAAATACAATAACACAAACTATTCAAGTTCCAGTTGTCTTAAGTGATCACCAAGCAAAAACCATAGCAGAAAATATTTTAAACAAAAAATCAAATAATAAATACAGCTTTTTTCTTGCTTTACCAATAAAATACGTTTGGCTTGATATTAATGATGTCATACAAGTACAATACAACAACACCTCATACAAAATCAAAATTATAAATATCTATATAAATAACCTGTCAATTAATATAGAAGGCATTCCCTACAATTACACATTAACTAACCACTCTTTTATCCATAGTAATGACTTAAATGATAATCCTGAAAAACAAACTATAGAAACTCCTATACAAATATTTGATCTCCCATGTATTAACAATATAGATAATGTATTATATTTCGCAATCACGAGAATTAAAGGAAATTGGGAAGGAAGTATTCTCTATTCATATGAAAATCAAAATGAACACTACAAAGATGTTTTACCTATAGATACAGAAGCAACCACTGGAATTACGCTATACAGCTTAGGTATAGGACCAATTGCTATACCAGATGAAGCAAACAAAATCACAATCTTTTTGAAAACTGGAAAACTACACTCTATCAAATCTCTATTTGAAAATAACAACAGTAACCTAGCATTAATTGGAAATGAAATAATACAATTCCAAAACGTCACACAGATTACAAAAAACACATATCAACTAAATTATATGCTCAGAGGAAGATTTGGCACAGAGAAACACATCGATAAACATAGAAAAGAAGAACCTTTTATATTATTAGATAGCCTACCCTATCTTAAAACCAATCAATCATCAATAAACAAAGCATTAATGTATAAAGTAATACTCAAAAAATCTACACCTTATATCAAAAAATTAATATATACATATCGTGCTAACAACCTGAAACCATTACCTGTAACACATGTCAAAGGAGAACGTGATATATACAACAACTTAACAATTAGCTGGGTAAGAAGAGCACGTATCAATGGAGAATGGGAAGATGACATTGTTACACCTATAGATGAAAAATTTGAAAGTTACGACATTGAAATCCTAGACAATCAAAATATAGTAAAACGTACAATTACAATAAAAGACAATTCAGTATTTATATATTCTGTTATACAACAACAACAAGATTTCAAATTCATACAAGAAAAAATTAAGATTAGAATATATCAAAACTCTAATATAATAGGTAGAGGAATAGCTTACGAAACCACTTTATAAACATAATTCAATAAGTGATAGATAATCTACTGCAAGAAAAACACTTAAAGAACTACTCACTATCAATATCTCAGACAAAAATCTTATTTTCCATAACACTGACACAAATATAGAAAATTTTTAGTAATAAGTTTTCAGTAATCTATAAACAGAAATATTAGAAGTAGATTAAAACCCTGAATAAACCAAAACACAAATACGTGATGCTATCTGCTATAACTATACTAAGCACAGCAACTTTTTATAAACATTCAACAATTTAACAGAATAAAAATTATTGTTTTGATTCATTAATCACTATATGCTTAATAGAGTACAAGAAGTCTTATCTATACGCTTAATGAAGGGTTTATATATTAAGTCATACGGCTGTCAAATGAACGTCTATGACTCTCTAATTATGGAAAATATCATCAAACCGCTTGGCTTTACTGTAGTAAGTGAACCATCAGAAGCAGATGTTGTCATATTAAATACTTGTCATATTAGAGAGAAAGCATCTGAAAAGCTATATTCAGAACTAGGTAAAATAAGAAAAATACAAGAAAATAAAGACTTAACTATAGTAGTTGCTGGATGTGTAGCACAAGCTGAAGGAGCAGAAATATTTGAGAGAAGTCCATTTGTTGATATAGTAGTAGGTCCACAAAGTATACATACACTTCCTGAACTTCTTGTAAAAGCCCACAGAATAAAAAAACAAGTTATCAATATTGATTTTCCTGTAATATCAAAATTCGACGCAATACCAGTAGAAGAATATACAAAAAATCAAGAAACTTCTGCTTTTATTTCAGTACAAGAAGGATGTAATAAGTTTTGCACATTCTGTGTAGTACCTTACACACGTGGTGAAGAATACTCAAGGACAGTAGAAGCAATATTCAATGAAGCACTTGTCCTAGCAGACTCAGGCATAAAAGAAATAACACTAATTGGACAAAATGTAAACGCATATCATGGAACATACAAAGGATGTGAATGGGATTTAGGTCAATTAATCCAACACATTGCAAAAATACCAAATATAGAACGCATAAGGTATACTACATCACATCCAAATGATATGCACCAATCTTTATATGAAGCACATAGGATTGAAGCAAAATTAATGCCATTTGTTCATTTACCAGTACAATCTGGGTCAAACAGAATTCTAAAAAAAATGAATAGAAAGCATACTGCAGAAGAGTATATAGATATCATTAATCACTTAAGAAAACAACGCCCTGACATTGCTTTTTCATCAGATTTTATAGTTGGGTTTCCAGGAGAAACAGAAGAAGATTTTGAAAACACAATAAAACTTGTAGAAAAAGTAAAATTCTCACAAGCATATAGTTTTAAATATAGTCCAAGACCAGGAACACCTAGTGCAGAGTACCCAAATCAAGTACCAGAAGAAATAAAATCTGCACGTCTTCTTAAATTACAAAAGCTATTAAGAGAACAACAACTTACTTTTAATAGAAATATGATTGGAGAAACTTGTTCTGTATTGTTCAGTGGTAAAAAAGGAAAATTTGATAATCAAATCATAGGTAAAACCCCATATATGCAATCATGTTATATTAACACAGACAATTCAAGTCAATTTTATAACAGCATATCATCTATCAAAATAATAGATGCACACCAAAACAGTTTAACTGGTGTCGTCTGCTAAATGCAGTAATAATACAGCTTTTGCACATAATTATTTGAGTGATAACATTAAAAAATTCTACTTTCAATATGCTTAAATATACACTTATAAAAAACATTCTACTATTTAACACACCAAAATATTTTATCACTATACATTGCAAGATTCAACACCTATACACTAACCAATACTTTCAAGCATTATAGCACTAGAAAATTTAAAAAATATAAGATCGTTATGAGACTAATGACAAACAATACTTCACTAAAATACACACTAAGATAACACTTTTACATTTTTAAGAAAAACTATCTAACTACAATAAAAAATATATGGCTTGATTATTAACAGCTTGATCAAACACTCATCAACAACTTTAAACACTCTATCCAAGTTTTATTCAACTTAAAAACCTTTTCTATATCAACCAACTTAATAACTTCAGTACACACCATAAATTCACATATCAAATGAAAACCATCTATTTACAGTCTATGTGAGGCATATTTAGTAACACACTACATTTTACAATAAATTTTATTAAGCAATTTATCAATAATTTCAAACTTTGTTACTAAACTTTAAAACCGGGAAAACTCCACTTAGAAAACATCTAAAAAAACAATAATCAAGTAATTTAATAAACCACAACACATTCCATATAAATTATCATTATTTATTTTCTAGACTCCTACATCAAAAATATCAAACTATAAACAAAATTTTCATATAAAGCTTACACATACAAACCACAGCATGAATTCCATTAAAAATAGCCTTACAATAACTTTAAGTATTGTATTCAAATACATAAAACATCATTTCATAGAGAAAGTATCACGACAAAAAAATAATACACCAAATGATAGAAAAATAAGTATTGGCATAAACAAGCTTATATGTACTATATCATATTTATCCTGATACTCCAGTGCAAGTCCTACTAAAAACATAATCACACCACCTACAATACACATTAATCCATTGATAATTGAACAAACAGTTCCTACTTTACTTTCATCTACAACATCTGTACTAATAGAAAAGTTTAACATATGACCACCAGATGCACACCCAAAAATAAATATTAAAAAGCACAAAAGGTAAACATTATGACTATATAGCAATAAAGTCAAACTAACACATTGTAGTAAACTAAACCCCATAAATACATATTTTCTATTTTTCAATGCATTAGAAATCTTATTTACTAAAGGACATCCAATAGCAAAACCTATCCATATTATAGAATGTATAACACCAGAATAATGGCTACTTAAATTCATAGCAATCAATAACTTTTGCCCCCATAATATAGCTATCGATAAAAAAACTCCAAACATTAAGCTACCAACTATTGTAAATAGCCATATATTTTTTACTCGTATTACTTCAACAATATGTTTAAATACTTGTAATAAAACCTTGCTTATACTCAAACTATTATCTTTTAAACATATTGATTTTTTACCATTCCCTAGAAATAAAGTTAAAATAAGTACAATAATCTCAGCATATTCTATATACCTTATTATATCTCTCCAAGCTAACCCTGATGAAGTTAAATATGTATAGGTATATTCCATTAATAAAGAAGATAAACTATATACTGTTTGAACTAGACCAAACATTATTCCTGACTTTAAAGGAGAAAAGAATTTATAGCTAATATAACCTGCACCTACAAAACCGAAAGACGCACCCAATCCTAAAAAAACCTGTGATATAAAAAAACAAATCGTATAATCTGAATAAGAAAACAAGAAAGTACCTATAGCCGTTATTACAATAGATATTGGTAGTACTTTTTTAGCATCACAATAATCCAATACTGACCCAGTAAATAGTTGAAACACAGAAAAAGACCACATATGAATTGATGCTGCTAATGCAGTTTGCGCAATATTTAAATTCAAATCTTCACTTACATATGGATGTATTACAGAATAAGCAATTTGAAAATTACTACCACAAACAAGTACTAATACACCTATAATCCAATTAAAAATAGGATAAAAACACATTATAAATATCCAACAATATTAATTAGAATATTAAGAAATATTCCTCAAAATTTATCAACAATTATTACAAATCCGATACTCATTATGATAATTCCTATGAAAACAATACAAAATAACAAATTAAAGCAAATAACATACACAGAAACCCAGACATTTATTACTTCATGTTACTGCCAAAGCAAGATCTTAGTTACAATATACACTGAAATCAAAAGAAACATAATGTAAAGACTACTTTAGCAAGCATATTAGAAAGATTCAAGACAATACATTAAAATTACCTTCATTACACAAAAATAGCCTTAAGGCTTCTTCTTTATGTTTGCTATTATAAAATTTTAAAATAACTATTTTAACTCACCAACAACTCAATATATTCAAACAATTTAAAACTCATTATCTACTAGCCAATTAATACACATATCACTAATACAGAACATCACTTACTATCAATAAAATACCAGATTATCATTAAGTACTTTGCCTATAATTACACACAATACATATAATAAATCATCCTATAATTAGTTTAATAATTAAACCTCCAGCTATTAATATCCAGATAATATCTTTTAATACCAGTTTTTGCTTTACTCAGTTCTTGATAACTACATCTAGATTTTTATCAATCTTTTTTATAACTTAACTCAGTAATTACTTCACATATTCAATAACTAACAACATAAAATTCCATTAGCTAATACCAGTTAACATACCTTCAATATCATATCTCAACTTACTATTGACTAAAATACCAATTACTATTAAGTACTTTACTTATAATTACACACAACACATATAATAAATCATCCTATAATTAGTTTAATAATTAAACCTCCAACTATTAATGCCCAAATAATATCTCTATTAATACCAGTTCCTGCTTTACTTAGTTCTTGATAATTACTAATTACATCTAAACTTTTATCAACTTTTTTCATAAATGAAGGTATATCATTTATAGTTTGACATATATAAGACTTTTTTAACTTTTGAACATACTTATTTTTCTCAATAGAATATTTTTCAATCCATAATTCAGCTATTTTCCACATATTAATTTCAGGACATAATTGCCTACATACACCTTCTACCAATACTGTAGTTTTTTGTAATAGAAAAAGCTGAGGCTGTAATTTCATTTCAAAATCACTAGTAATTTTAAATAACTGAGTCAACAACATTGAAATAGATATATTCTCTGCATTTTTACCAACTATAGGTTCACCTATGGCACGACACGCCGTAATAAAACTACTATACTTTGCATCAACATATCCCGCTCTATAATGAATATCCGCGACATATTGATAATCTCTTTTTAAAAAACCTACAAGTATTTCCGTAACATACATGCAGGTAGCCTTATCTAACCTTCCTACAATACCAAAATCTATAATTACAATTCTTCCTTTCGTATCTATCATAAGATTACCAGGATGCATATCTGCATGAAAGAATCTATCCCTATACACTTGATTACAAAAACAAAATATCAAATTCCTGACCAATATTTCGCAATTTTTCGACTTATAAACACTATATATTGGTACAGCGTCTACCCACTCTAAAGTTAAGACACGTCTAGTTGTCTTAGTCCAATCCACTTCTGGTACATAACATCCGTCATCATCTTGAATATTAGATCTCAATTCCTCAGCATTTGCAGCTTCAAAACGCAAATCTATTTCCATTTTACAGATTTCATTAAACGCTTGTACAAGTTGTAATAATTGAAATCTTCTGAATTTATTAAAGTGCTGTGCTAATTTTGCAAGCCAAAACATTAGTTTAATATCTCTTTCAAAAATTTTTTCAATTTTTGGTCTCAAAATTTTTACAGCTCTCACATTTCCATCAATATCCTTAGCTTTATGCACCTGCGCAATCGATGCAGCAGCAATTGGCTTTTGCTCAAATTCACAAAATACATCACCTATATTACATTTAAAATCTTCCTCTACAATTCTTACAACATCTGCATAAGGAAAAGCTGGTAACTTATCACATAAACACAACAAATTATTTGCTATCTCTTCTCCAATAATGTCAGCCCTAGAAGATATAGATTGACCAAATTTAATAAAAATTGGCCCAAGCTTTTGTAAAGCCATAGTTATTCTTTCCCCTCTGCATTTTCTTCTAATTGACCTGTTAGCAAAAAAATAGGTATAAGGTAATACGTTATACCTTATTAAAATACTCAATATATTAAGCAAGGAAATTATACTAGAGAAAATACTAAGCATAAGATGAAAACATTTTTAAGAACTTTTCATTTTTCACAATTTCATTTGGCGACCCTTCGCAATAAACACTTTTATTAATACATATAACACGATAGGAATTTGACATTACAAAATGCAAGTCATGAGATGTCATGATTACACTTAAGTGATATATAGAAATTAGTTTATTGATTAACTTATAAAAGCTATCTTTTGCATTAATATCCATACAACTTACAGGCTCATCTAAAATTATTAAATCAGGATTTAACATCAAACACCTTGCAAGTAAAACTAATTGTAGCTCTCCATAAGATATTTCTGACATTTGCCTATCCAATATTCTCTCAATATTAACATCCTTTAATACATCACTAACTCCTAACTTCCTTTTTCTATTAGTATAACTAGAATTCAAAAAATACTCTACTGTCATTGGAATCAGAGAATTAACACTAAAATGTTGCGGTAAATACCCTATAGTAAAATCTTTTGCATATTCCACAAGGCCTACATAATTTTTATATATCCCAACCAAGATACGAATTAATGTCGTTTTTCCCCCACCATTTGGTCCTAAAATTGTAATAATTTCACCAAATTTCACACGAAAACTAATATCATCTATCACTTTTTTTTTAGAATAAAAAAATGACAGATTTTTCACATTTATAATATAGTCGTTGACTGATTTATCATCACATGCAAGAATTTTACTTTTACTTAACAACTTATGAAACATATAGCCTTTCTCTTATTTTTTTATACATTACTACACTCTACTATAGGATATTCTGTACCAAGAATTATAGCAACCATAAACCCAATATATTCACTAGTTAATGCTGTTACTAATGGTGTAACAAAACCCATCCTCTTAATCAATGAATCAGTGTCTATACATGACTACATGTTAAAACCATCAGACAAAAGGAAATTACAAGATAGCGACATTATATTTTATGTAGACGATCACCTTGAAACTTTCATAAATAAAATACATAACAAAAAGTTAGTTAGGCTTTCAGAAGTAGTAGAACTGTTACCATCAAGATATGATGCTAATTTTTCTTATAAAATCCACACAACATCAAATGATTTACACATTTGGTTAAATCCAGAAAATGCAAAAAGTATAGTAAAGCATATAATGTTAGTTTTATGTCAAACGGACCCAGAGAATGCAGAAAAATACACTAATAACGCAAACTTAACGCTCATACAAATTACTCAACAAGCAGAAACAATAAGTAATACACTCAGTTCTATAAAAGCAAAACCTTATATAGTGACTCATGATGCATATCAATATTTCGAAAAATATTTCAGACTGAATTTTATAGCAGCACTTTCTTCAAGTCATGACACAAATATTAGTGTAAAAAGACTAATGCACATAAAAAAAATTATTACTCAAAATAAAATAAAATGCATTTTTTCTGAATCTCCAAATGATAAAGTAAAGAATTTATTTTCAAAATATCAAGTAAAATTTCAAGTACTTGACCCTATAGGTAATACATCAGAAGATAATGCATACTTCAAAATCATGCAAAACATTACAGATAATTTAGTACATTGTTTATCACAGGAATAGCTAAAATTTATAGATTATAAACACAGATCCATTATATAAGGACTTTATTAAAAAAAACAAATTTTAACTTTTAAGTAACACAATAAAGAATAATCTCGTGTTTTCTACATAATTACACAAACAAACTTTTTGATATACAAGCTATTCTAATTCAAAATAAGCTTATCCATTTCAAAGTGCTTTCACCAAAATAATCTGTTTCTCTAATTATAGATATATTACAGCTACCCTAGTTACCCTAATACTTTTAATTATTGAGTTATATTAAGCTTATCTACCTAAGACATAACATAATGGGAAGACAAAACCGCACTTAAAGCGCCTTAGTTTAAGCATTACCTATCAGGTATATCACACGATAACCCAGTTACCTTAATACTTTTAATTATTTGAGCTATAACTTATTTATCTAAGATATAACATAACGAGAAGATAAAGCCGCATTTAAAGTACCTTCATCTAAGTAATCTATTTCTCCACCCATAGGTATACCACAGGCTAACCTAGTCACTTTAATACCTAACCCCTTCACTATCTGAGTTATATAATGAGTAGTTACCTGCCCATCCATTGTATTACCTATACCTATTATTACTTCTTTTATATCGAACCTTTTTATCCTTTCTACAATATTATCTAGATTCAATTGATCAGGCCCTATACCATAAATTGCAGATAAAGTCCCCCCTAACACATGGTATACTCCTTGATATATTTTTCCTTTTTCAAATGCCCACAAATCTCCTAACTCTTCTACTATACATAATAATTGATGATTACGTTTAGAATCAGAACAGATACCACAAGGTGATTTTACATCTATATTAAAACACATAGAACACTCTTTAGTCTGAAATGCCAAATCCTGAATTGCAGAAGCCAAAGGCAACATTATCTCCTCTTTATTTCGAAGTAAATGCAGCACAATCCTTCTAGAAGAAGATGGACCAAAATTAGGTAATTTTGCAAACATATTAATTAACTTATTAATATCCATGCCACCTCCCTAGCACTCAATAGCCAAACAATCTGCGTAAATATATGCACAAACATTAGCTAATTTTATACAGATTCACAATAAATGCATATTAAAAAACCTGAAAAATAACAACACACCCTCTACCACAAAATAAAGGATCCATGATATACATAAATATAAAAAGTTAATGGCTATAAAACCTATGTGACAAATTATATCAAGAATAATCTACGCAATAAAAAATTCCACAACCCTAGCTAACGATTTGGCTCATCCTCAGTTGATGCTAACTTATTATCTTTCAGTTCTTGTTTTAAATTACGAATACCCTTGCCTAAATCACTCATAACATCTGGTAATCTACCTGCGCCAAAAAGTACTAAAATTATTAATAAAATTAAAAAAATTTGCCATGGACCTAAAGTCATAATAAAACTCCTATAAAATATAAAACTATACCTTAAATAATAAAATTTTATTTAAGTCAAGCAAGATAAATATAGTATCACCAATCTGTGGTAAAACTACATTAGCAAATCTCATCCAATATAAACAATCACCTACACAAACACAGACCATATTATTAAAAAATTTTATCTGCTTTACTACAGCTTTTATCCCATTATTCGAATGAGAAATTATTGCCTCAGGTCTTATACAAACTACTACTTCTTCCCCATTAGCGAAAGATTGCGCTGGTATTTTCCCTATTGGTAATTCTATACAATAATCTTTTACTGTACAAACAAAATGATTAATCTCACCAAAAAATTGCGCTAACATATGATCCTTAGGGTTATAATATATTTCATATGGCGTACCATGCTGAATTATATATCCATCACGCATAATATATACTGTATCAGCAACTTCAAGTGCTTCCTCTGGATCATGAGTAACAAGCAATACAGTGATTTTTTTAGACTTCAATAATGACAATACATGCCTTCTAATATTAATTCGTAATGCTGTATCAAGGCTAGAAAATGGCTCATCCAATAATATCACCTCTGGTTTTTGAGCAATCACTCTAGCAATAGTAATTAACTGCTGTTGTCCTCCAGAAAGCATATCAGGATACATATCTTTATATGCAACCATGTTAATAGACTGTAATACATTCAATGCAATATTAAACTTTTGTGTTTTTGAAGAATCTTTAACAGCAAACATTACATTTTCAATAACAGTCTGATGTGGAAATAGAGAAGGATGTTGAAATATTAAGCCAACATTACGTTTTTCAGTAGGCATACAGAAATTACTGTCAACTACAACCTTATCATTTATACATATAGACCCATATTGTAAATCTTCCAACCCAGCAATTAGTTTTAGGATTGTAGATTTACCACATCCAGAAGGACCAAGAAGACAAACAACTTCACCTTGCTTACAATTTATATTAATGTCATTTAATAAAAATTGACCTTTTTTATATTTGTAAAAGACATTTTCTAATCGTAAACCTACCATCAATAGACCTTTAACAAGCTAATGCCATATAGTGAATTATGTGACTGCAACTCATGTAATCCATGAGCACATTTCACAAAATAAATGCCAAGTACTTCATTTAGATGTTAATCTTTTTTTCCACGCTATGCAAGTAATACAAAAGCAATTATATTAAACATCCTTTACAAATACAAAAATCCCTTTGGTGCTTACAATCAATTAATATTAAAAAATGACAATAAACAAAATTAATGATTTTATACCATAATACATGTATACTAAAGAAAACAGTATAGGCTGCTTGTTATAGGTCAATAGTTTAGGAGTATCATGTTAAAATTCATCCTAACAATTCTAATAACATTATTCATAACAAATGAGTGTTACGCAACAAATGTTACACATCCAGTAAATATGAATTTATTTATAGGATCCTTAGATATGAAAAATAAGACAATTGAAGCAGCGATTAAAGTCACAATACAAAATGGCTGGCATATCTACTATCATACACCAGGAGATCTTGGGTTACCAACAGTCTTTCAGTGGCAAGATGATATATTTAAAAAAGTAGACATACATTGGCCTAAGCCATTACAACATACAGATACTGTAAACAACAATACATTTCATAGCAATATTTATAAGGACCTTGTAGTATTCCCCATATCATTAGTATTTAAAGACAGTAAAGAATTAAATACCACTTTACGTATCAGGTATGCAGTCTGTAAAGATGTATGTATTCCACAAGAAAAGGTAATCATACTAAATCAGATTTTACAAGACTATTACAATCAACAAGCCATTCAGATAATTAATTTCTGGAAAACAAAATAATAAGTGCTTGGTCAAACTTTCTTGAAAACACTTACCAAAATTAGATAAGTATAGTAGAATCACAAATAATTTTACACTAAACTACACACAATAAAAAACTAATACACCCAAAACACTCTAATATCTAGCATAAATACAAAAAACTTGCTCAGGTTTGAGTATGCAATTCATATAAACCTTCTAACAACACTGTTTAAGAATTCCTATCAAGTAAAATATAAATAACTTAAACTAAACTCTGCATACAATAAAAAAGATCAACATATATAAAATAATTGTAAAATATCAACTATAAAAATAAAACTTATTCTATTTTAGATCTTTATTTAATTGAATAGTCAACTTTTCAATTATACAATTTAAGTATTCCTACAAAGCACTGTAGTAAAATCATAAAGAACATTACATTAAACTCTATAAGTAATAAGAAAATCAACATATCCAAAAGAAAATAACTGTAATTATTGAGTAATATACAAAAAAATTTCATATTTAATTTTACAAATAATGAAGTTTAAATATTACATTGCATGAGATTACTAAGTCTGTTATAAATTAAACCACTTGTATACATGCAACTTACTATGGATACACTATACCATTTTCCACTTTGCCCATTCTCTAGAAAAGTACGTATCTTTCTTAAAGAAAAGAAATTTAATTTCCACCAAATAGAAGAAAATCCTTGGAAAAAGCGTGAAGGATTCATAAAGATCAATCCTGTATGCCAGGTTCCTGTATTAATAAGTGGACAACATGTAATAGCAGATAGTCAAGCAATTTGTGAATATATTGAAGAATTATATGACAGTGCATCACTACTTGGAAATTCACTATATACAAGGTCAATAGTACGTAAATTAATATATTGGATTGATTATAAGTTTTATCATGAAATTACAAGATACATAATAAATGAGAAAATATCAAAGTATTATATAAAAAATGCAAGTCCAGATTCTAGATTTATTCAAGCTGCAAGACAAAATTTACTTCCGCATGTTAGATACATAGAACGGTTACTTAATGCTAGTAGTTGGATTGCTTGTAATGAATTTACACTAGCAGATATAACATTAGCTGCTCACATATCAGTACTAGATTTCATGAATATTTTTCCATGGCATTTAACAGCTACATTAAAAGAATGGTACTCTGTAATAAAATCCAAACCATCATTTAGTGATATACTAAACGATAAAGTAATTGGAATGACTCCTCCAGTACATTATAATAAACTAGATTTCTGAAGCTACACATTATTTCTTTAGTTAATGAACTAAGCAAATTTAAAAGACATCAGAGTTTAGTACAGGGTTGTTATTCCTCTATTCAATATTACCGTACATCCTTAAATATTAAGCCAAAATGTTTTTTCTACAATTTAGGCAATAAAATTCACGACACATAATGTTATTAACTATATACTTGAACACAAAGTTTATAATGTACTAGAACTTTTACAATATGAAGTCAAATATTAACTTACCAAATGGATATTCCTTAGAACATCATAAAATTTTATATAGCACAAACTACGAAGCAATTAAACTTGCAGAATGTGGAGCTGAAGATGGTACAATAATTATGTCTGATGAACAAATTAAAGGACGAGGCAGATATGAACGCATATGGCACTCTCCCAAAGGCAATTTATACTTCAGTATTATCATCACAAAATTTGCAGAAATATTTCCTATAACATTTATTGCAGCATTATCTGTTGGAAAAACACTTGAAGAAGTACTAGGAGATAAAGAAATTTCAAAAGTACAATATAAATGGCCCAATGATATACTAATAAATAGTAAGAAAATATCAGGGATATTATTAGAAAGTAAAACACTAAACAATGTACCACAAAAGTGGGTAGTAGTGGGCATAGGAATTAATATGTATAAAGCACCAGAATATGCAACAACAATTAAACAACACAATATAAACTTTACTTTATCTAATTTAGAATTGCTAGAAAAAGTAATTAATCATTTTAACAACTTGAGAAAGTACTACATTAATTATGGATTTACAAAGATAAAAAATCTATGGCTTAAACAAACATGCCATTTAAATAGCAAAATTACCGTCAAAAGCTACAACAACACTTACACAGGGAAATTTGTGACAATAGACATGAAGGGCAACATGATAATGCAACAAGAAGATAAAACAATATGCATCACATCAGGCGAAATATTCAACATTACATAAAGTTAATTATAACTTACATAATACTTACCCATACCACCAATTATTAAAACCACACACCTTAAAAAATAAAAATGCTAAGCTAGTTATACTTAATATAACATAATATTATAACAAGTTCAACTAAAAACAATTAAACAGAATCACATATCATTGTTAAATAGTAATCTTTACACTAGCACAATATATTAATATTCACTTATTTCAAACAACCACAACACATAACATCACATAAAATGATATATCATATAAATAATATAAAAGCCACTAACACCATACCATGTTGAATTAACACAACTGCTTCTTATGCCATAATAAAAATAATATTGACTACAATAATATCACTGAGATATAATATGTGAGCTTATAATTTAATGAGTAAAAATACTAAACATGTTAACGTGGCGCTTTCTTTAATAACTTAGTGTTGAAATGCTAAGCTAGTTATTTGCAGGTATTTTGACTAATGGTATGTAGTAGAGTAGTGGTCCAGTAACATTCTAAAAACTTCTTTCTTGCAATAGGCCTAAGTGAAAAAAGTTGAGTTTTATACATTACTTTATTCAAACATAACATAGTATCTGCTAAATCAAAAGTATATTAGCACTACGCTTGTACCTTTTGTAACTTACATAATTCATTGCTGAATGTATGTGCACTACAAATTAAATGGTCAACTAATTAAAGAATAAACATGAGAAACAAAAAACTACTTACTAACAATCAACAAAAATTTTACGAGGCACTACTTAAACTCATAAGACAGTATCGGGCCACATTTCGAACTCTTCGACACAGTCCATTTAGATATTGTATAGATCAGATAAGGTTTCTTGCATTTAACAGGAAAAATACCTCACATGAAAGTTGTTGCATTATTACTGAAAAAACTACCGCACAAGTAATTTTAAAGTCAATAACATTTGAGGACTTTGCGGCAGCACTAGAAGCAATTGAAATTGATTATCACAATACACTAGAAGAACAAGGAGTACGCCATTTATTCACACTTTATTACAAGTTAGTAGAACATATATCAAACCAAATGCTTGAAACTGGCGAAGCAATAGGTACTTTGTCCGATATTCTAAGCATATTAACGTTACGTCCACAATTCTCAAGGACTTTTGATCCAAGCAACATTGGATGTTACGAAAGGTTTGTATCTCGTTTAATAAGACAAGAGAATTTTAATCTCGAAAGACTAGCAGAAGAAGCAAGAATTGTGTTGAGTACAGACACAGTACTTTGCATGGAAACAATACTCATGAGAGGGCTAGCACATACTATTCGCAGAATGTACAACCCTGAATCATTTGTAGATCATGGTGTACAGATTGAAGTAGAAGCCAGGACAGGTATTAGATTATCAGTAACAGCTGCATCATATGAGTACAGAGAAAGAATTGTATCTCAAGCAAACGCAGCATATGCTACAGCACATCCATATCGTTATAGAATCCTTGCAATAGCCTTATATTTCTCCGCACGTCTTGGATTTCTGGCACCAGCATATGTTGTCGGCGTACTATCAACTTTCGATACACGTGTTTTTAGTGAGTTCGCTTTTAATAGACTAATATTAGATGTAGAAGGTGCACTGAATAATAGTCTATGTAATAGTAATATCACTCTCCATTTAAATAGAAATGTAACATACAACAACACATTAAATCATCTAAATTACAACAACACATTAAATCATCTAAATTACAACAACACATTAAATTATCTAAATCACACCAACACATCAAATACTCTAAATTGCAACAACACATTAAATTTCAACAACACAAATATAAATATAACAGTTTTCGCACCTCAGCACTCTTCTGAATATTTTCCAGAATATGCAGGCATATTTAATGGTTTTCCTTCCTACATAACAACTCTTTTAGCTTTCATACAATTAGCTTGTGCATTACCTCCTACAATTATTGGTGCACATAAAAGATGTTTCATGCTTAATTATCTTGAAAACTATGTTCCAACACCAGAAGAAGCAAGAGAGAATCTTCAATTCTCAAGTATAGTACTGTTCCGCTGGTTTAGTAATGTTGCTCTGCAACCTGCTGACTGTATACTTCATCCGTACAAAGACGCATTTTTTAAATGGAGCATTTTTAGATTCTTTTCACCATGCACAGCAATAGAAGAACCTATGAAGTTTTCACGTGTACACAATACTTTAAATAGGTTCAGTTATCGTAATGAGGCAAATTTTAATCCATATTCTAGAGTTTCTTTTTTAACTGCCGCTATTATAATTTTTTGTGAATATTTTGATACAGCATATTTTCAGCACAAAAAAATTGCATTCTCACTCTTTACAAAATTCCTGAGAACTGCTTCAGTATTAAGACCACTAGTACAGAATAGAATGCATGGTAACATGCTTTACCATCCAGATTTTGAAAACTTAGTACTCTTAAACTTGAGTAGAATATTATTGGCAACACCATTACTACCACTCTATGATACTGTAGGAGATAGATTAATTTATATGAATCTACTCACAGGAATAGATGTACTCGCAACTGCAAATGTTGATACATTGTCATCACGAATACTTACTGAGGTTAATACAATAGAAGAACACCTAGCTGCAATTGAAGATATAACACAAAACGCTGTTGAAAATAGAGGAGCAATGGCATTGTTTGCTCCAGAACTCCAAAGAAGATTTACCCATACACGAACCCTCATACCACTAAGTATGATTTTAGCAGAAGATCATTATGACGCTCAACAGCAACGTGAAAATCAAGAAGAAGAAGAAGAAGAGGTATATGTACATAAACATGCACCAAAAAAGCTACTAGCAAAAGAAATGCTGCTTGACGACTCCGAAGAAGGAGTAAGATTGGTAGGTGTAAAATATCACAAATCACATCAACCCACAAGTCAAGATGTAGATCAAACTCATAAACATTTGCATCAACACATTCTTCTTCATCAAGGTCATCAAGATTTCAAATCAACACCAGAAAAAAGGAAAACACGTAAACCAATACATAAAAAACAAAAAGACTCAATATATACTCAAGAAGATGTTTCACAAACTCAACAAAAAAGCAAACAGAAAAAATCGCAAAAACCTGAAGAAAAAAATGTAACATTATTGAGTCATACACAAAGTACAGATCATTTTCAAAATGAAGATGAAACGTTTACAACGCCAACACCACCACAACCACAAGTACCTGCCCCAACACCTAGGTTACGTAGGTTTCTTGAGTTTGCACAAGCAGATTTAGACGCACTGGAACAACAGCAGCAATTCTCAACAGACGCATATCGTCGCACGCACAGAACAAGAACAACACAAAGTGTTACTGCTGCTACAGAGTACTATGACAATATCTTACAGCATAGATCAAGAATAGAATATTTGGAGTACACACGGGGGCAACAGCATAGACAACAACCATCCATGCATCACAGTACACAAGTAGCTACACATGACTCAAATAACATAACATTAACATCTAGGAGAGACCGTGGCAGTACTGAGAGCGTTCATGCTGTACCTCCTATATTTATACAACAAAGTACTGGTAGCACCGGTGGGGCTACAGAAGATGATGCTGATCCAAGTACAAGTATTACACATACAGTTGCAAGCGCTTTCGATCAAAGTCATATGCAACAACCAAAACAATAAAAAACTTGACATATCTGTAATAGTATAAAGGTAAATGCAGGTTTCACACAACCTGCATTAGTATACTGATAGTGCTCCTTTACTTCCCTGTATCTTATATCACAATAAATAGTCATTCGAATGGAATATAGGCCTAATGTCCAAATGTTTTACTTGCACAGCAACATTAGTGAAAAACATGCTCAACAGCATAAAAATACAGGTTTCACACAAACATACATTGCCTTGTAGTATAATGGTGCTCTTTTACTTTCCTGTTTATATAACAACAAGTAGTCATTCAAACGGAATATAGACCTAATGTCCAAATGTTTTACTTGCACTTACCAGCAACATTAGTGAAAACCATCCTCAACAGCATAAAAATACAGATTTCACACAACCCGCATTAGTATACTGATTGTGCTCTTTTACTTCCCTGTATCTTATATCACAACAAGTAGTCATCCGAACGGAATATAGGCCTAATATCCAAATGTTTTACTTGCACAGCAACATTAGTGAAAAACATGCTCAACAGCATAAAATAGTATAAAATGTTAGAATTGTAGCCACCATGTAGTTTTTTATATAATTTTATATAACACTTAAAGAAACTGATATATAAAAGCTTTAATGCACTTAATTATAATATACTTTTTACTTTGTTGTATCAGTATTACTTATTAAAAAATTTAAAACTTCTATTAACTAATAAAAAAAACAAAAGATCTGCATTTCAGTAATACATTACCAAATTTCATTGTAATTTTTTATTATAATACAACACCTCAACAGTAGAACAAATAATTTAAAAACACTTACGTATGGAGCGGGAGAAGGGGTTCGAACCCTCGGCCTTTACCTTGGCAAGGTAATGCTCTACCAACTGAGCTACTCCCGCACAGTATATGATCACTTGAGCTTAAGATGATAAGATAATAACCATTACAGTGCAAGAAAATTATAACAATCTTTTTTTCATAGTATACCAATAATTATCGTAAAAACACATCACTAAAAGAATGCCTAAACATCAACAATTACAAAATAAAAAATAATGCACTAAAAATACAAACTGATATACCATATAATCATAAAATATTACCAAGTGCTTGTATATCTATCACAAAAAATAATATTTAAGTACTTACGATAAAAAATTGAAATCTTGGAGATAAAAAAAATGATCAAACGTTACAGCAGACCTAAAATGTCATCAATCTGGGAAGACAACAATAAGTTTAAAATATGGATGGATATAGAATATTACGCATGTGAAGCACAAGTAAAATTAGGTACAATACCTAGCTATATACTTGATAATCTAAAAAATAAAACTGAACATTTTGATATTAATCGCATAAATGAAATAGAAGCAGTAGTAAAACACGATGTTATAGCGTTTTTAACGTACATAGCAGAATCTACTAACTCAGACATAAGATATCTACACTATGGAATGACAAGTTCTGACGTAGTAGATACATGTTTATCTGTACAATTAAAACAATCTTGTGAGTTACTATTACATAATATAGAAGTTATACTAAGTATTCTAAAGCAAAAATCCATAGAAACAAAATATATGCTGTGTATGGGACGTAGTCACGGTGTACACGCAGAACCAATAACATTTGGTTTAAAACTTGCAAGATTTTATGCAGAATTTAAACGTAATTATAACAGATTAAAAATAGCTCAAGATGAAATATCAGTATGTAAGATCTCAGGAGCTATGGGCAATTTTGCCAACATTGATCCATTCGTTGAAAATTACGTAGCAAACGCATTAAACCTTAAATCAGAATCTATATCTTCACAAGTAATACCAAGAGACCGTCACGCAATGTTTTTTGCAACTTTAGGAGTTATTGCATCTTCTATAGAAAATATAGCAATAGAAATTCGGCACCTACAAAAAACAGAAACGCTAGAAGTAACAGAATATTTTTCAAGTGGGCAAAAAGGAAGTTCTGCAATGCCTCACAAAAAAAACCCTATATTAAGTGAAAACCTAACAGGTCTTGCTAGAATGATACGCAGTTATGTAGCACCAGCATTAGAAAATGTTGCCCTATGGCATGAAAGAGATATATCACATTCTTCAGTAGAAAGATGTATTGCACCAGACGCTTGTATAATAGCAGATTTTGCACTAGCAAGGTTAGCAGATTTACTGAATAATATGATTACATACCCTAATAATATGGACAAAAACCTAAAACAATCCAAAGGTCTGGTATTTTCGCAAAGAGTATTGCTTGAACTAGTGAAACAAGGACTAAATAGAGAAACAGCTTATAAAATAATTCAAGAAAGAGCACTAAAAACATGGAATAACAATTCTAATTTCCTAGATGAACTTAAAAGAGACACACAAGTATTAAAATACATAAATAGTAAAAACTTAGAAGATTTGTTCAACTTTAGCTACTACACACAACACATAGATATGATATTTGATAAGGTTTTTCAAGATCAATAACTATTTTCAACTCAGCTTTTAATATTAATTAACATATGGTGTCATTGGGTTATTAATTTTTTAATGATAAGTAAAAGAAAATAGAGATTTTATTAAGTAAACTATTAACTGATTAAAAAAATAATTAAATAAAATATGAATAAGATAATTTTATATTAAAATAATAAATAATTATTATTGACTATTTATTATTTTTTAATTATAATCCTATTATATTAATTAAGAAGATTAATAAATACGGTCCTACCTTACTATCAATGCATAACCATTAGGTAACACACACTTTATCTTACAAAAGTAAGGCAGGGCCTCCGCCTAATTTAGACACAAACTAGTTTAACTACACACATATCTCAATTTTATACATTTCTTTAATTGATTGCAAGTGGTTTTTATACAACGATAAGTTATCATCATCAAAATTAAGTAATTGTAAATAAAGAAAAAAACATCAGTTTACTAAATATTATATAAATACTAACCAATTATTTGCAAATATTAACTACATCACTACTCATTGTTTAGCAAAATTACCACATCCCACCTAGTTTTTTACAGTTCACCAACATATATTTAACAAAATGCAACATGTAAGCTAACATAAAATTTCTGTAGTGTTAATATGCTTATCTACTTACTAAACAATAACATATTTATAATGATCTTTGTCCAAAACACTATGGCTTTTAATCAAAACTATCACATTTCTTCTAGCTTTCTCTTATTTAACACAGCACACTCATCTAAATTGATCAACAACAACAATACGCTATTGAAAGCTCTACACACTATGTGAAATAATTGCATGCACGTAAATCAGCACAATTTAACATTAAACCTTTTTATTAATATCCTGACATATAATCCCAGTAATAACATCAACATGTATCCTTTAATGAAACTATTATTCCTTTTCAATAAATAAGTTCAAGTGAATATAACACACGGCTTAGCAATGCTACTCAAATTCTGAAAAACAATGCGCAATACTAAGTTAGAAATTTCTAAAGCTCACACATCCAATAATATAAGCTTTACTCATAATACATAATTTAACATTACTTCAATGTTAGTAATGTTACTCAAATCCTGAAAAATAATGTGCAACATTGAGTTAGAAATTTTTTATTTGACCCACCGAATAATATTTCAATACTAAATAAATACCACAACCACTTAATAACTGCCCATTCACCATCTTCTTCATGATAATATTAAGTTACTAGCAGCTTAATATTACGCACCACTAGGTGAAACTATACAATACTTCATAAGTAATATAAGTTTAAAAACACAATACACATAAGACTAAAGCTTACTAATATTTCACCTCACCCTAGTAATATTATTAATAATGTAGCAGATATACTTTAAATAGAATACTATACATCCAAAACCACCAAGCTTTGATTACTTAATTACAGAAGTTAACTACAATATTAATCTTCAGCATTAAACTTATATACTAGAAAGAGTATTATTGATACACCTTGACTAAAACATTATTCATTCTTTCAGCAAAATTACTAACATCTTGAAGCTCTTCTCCTTCAAGAATACATGCTTGGCCTAACAATAAATGTAACATGTTATCTAAAATCACATTTTCCCCGACATTAGTATATTCATCTATCATTTTACTAACAATAGGATGCTTAGGATTAATTTCTAAAATCTTTGTACTTTTATAATTCAGCTGCTTCTGCTCTCTTAAAAATCTCTCCATTCTAATATCCATAGAACCATCAGCTACAGCCAAACATACTGGGCTATTTGTTAATTTCTTTGAAACTCTAACTCCACTAACTAATTTATCAAGCACTTGAATTGCATATTTCACAAATGCATCTACCTTTTCTTTAGCATCAGAATTTTCATCTTCACTTTCTTTAACTTCTTCATCTTTTTCAAGATGAGCAAGTTTCTCCAAATCTTCATCTGCCTTAATAACCGACTTTAAAGATACTTTTTGATAATCAATCACCACATTTGTCCAAAAATCATCAACAGGATCAACTAACAATATAACTTCTATACCACGACTTACAAAACCTTCCAATTGAGGACTTTTTCTGATAGAATCTAAATCATTACCAGTTAAATAATAAATATTATCCTGACCTTCTTTCATTCTTTCAATATAATCCTCAAGACTAATTAATGAATCATTGCTATAGGTACTATAAAAACGACAAGCAGACATTAATTCTTCTCTAAACTCAGTATTCATAGACTCACACAAACCTTCTTTCAATACTGACCCAAAATTTTCCCAAAATTTTTTGTAATCATTAATATCATTCTCAGCTTTCTTCTTAAGTTCTGATAAGACCCTCTTCACTATGGATTGTTTGATTTTCTCAATAATCTTATTATTTTGTAAAGTTTCACGACTAATATTTAAAGGTAGATCTGAAGAATCTATTATACCTTTTAGAAATCTTAAATATTGAGGTATAATCTGTACATTATCTTCAGTAATAAATACCTTATTAACGTATAGCTTTACTGAACATTTTCTATCAGGGTGAAACAAATCAAATGGCTTAATAGATGGTATATACAACAAATTAGTATATTCTATTACACCTTCATTCTTATTATGCAATATCATCCAAGGTTCACCGCCAACATGAGCTACACTACGGAAAAAATTCTGATGTTCTTGTGCAGATATTTCATCTTTTGACTTTGTCCAAATCGCAGCATCACTATTTAACTTTTCTTCTTCTCCTGCATCATTTAAGAAATAAACTGGGTAATTAATATGATAAGAATATGTAGTAATAATATGCTCTATACGAAATTTATCAACAAACTCAGATTCTTCAGGTTTTAATATCAAAGTAATCTTAGTACCACGAGGACATTGATCATCTTCTAGTTGAGAAATGATAAATTCACCATCCCCAGAAGATCTCCACTGGTACCCTATAGATTCTCCAGCTTTACGAGACTCAACTATAACCTCACTTGCCACCATAAACGCAGAATAAAATCCTACACCAAACTTACCTATTAATTCAACAACACCTTGAGAAGAAGTTTCACTATTTATCGCATCCAAAAATCTTTGCGTACCAGAATGTGCTATAGTACCTAAATTGTCTATTAGGTCTTGCCTATTCATTCCAATACCATTATCAGATATATACAATCTGTTTTTATCCTGATCTACACTAATCACAATCTTAAAATTAGTATCTCCATCTATTAAGTCTTGATTAGATAAAGATTCATAACGTAACTTATCACACGCATCTGAAGCATTAGATATTAATTCTCTCAAAAAAATATCTTTATTAGTATAAAGAGAGTGTATAACAAGCTTCAATACTTTGCCCACCTCGGCATCAAACTTTAATTTCTCAGAATTTACAACATCTTGCATATCAACCCTCTCAAACTACTATAAATAAATAAGTAATAACTACAGTAATAATTTTCAAGCTCCGAAATTATTAATTTTCATAAATTTGTAGCAAATCCATCGCATTTTTATATACAATAGGTTCAGAATCTGCACTAACTACTATTTCCTTTATTACTCCAATGGCACCACTTATATCATTATTCCTCAACATAGACACCGCGATTGCTTCTTTTATGGATGATGTGTAAACTTCAGATTTTTTAGATAAAAACTGTTGAATTTTGTTTTTCAATAAATCCAAATTATTTCCTTTAAGCAATGCTATTACCTCTAAATACTCTGCCAATTCTCTTAATTCAGGAGTCAGACGTTTATCAGCAGCCAAATCAGCATATATTGATTGTGCTTCTTGTGTTTTATCTTCACCATACATGCTTGCTAATTTAAATTTAGCTAAATATTGGTAGCTAGACTCATCACTTTTAGCAACATCGTTCAATATTTTTATCATTTCATCATCGCTAATTTCATTCATTAACGCATCATACATCATATCACCCATGTGTTGTGATATCTTTTCATGATGATTATTTATCCATGAAACCATTCCAGCAAATACTATTAATGACACCACTGCAACAACACATACCCATTTCAACTTTGAGAGAGTCTTAACTAAGTTTAATCTCATAAAATGTCCAACAAACTACCAAGATGGTATCACTGTAAGAAAATAAATGTACACAGTCAATCATTTTAGGCAAAAATAACAAATACTGACATACCTCTCACTATCAATTCATTCAAACACAACAACTTTTATTTCCATACTCACACAAATCTTTAACGATACACTGATCACACAATGGTTTCCTAGATTTACATATATATCTCCCATGTAATACCAACCAATGATGTGCATATAATAACCACTTCTTTGGTATGACATTTAACAATGCATATTCTGTTTTTAATACATTATTTTCATTTACCAACCCTATTCTATTACTTACTCTAAATACATGAGTATCAACAGCAATAGATGACAATTTTAACCATGTGTTTAAAAAAACATTTGCACTCTTTCTTCCTACACCTGGTAATTCAATGAGCGCATCAAAATCTAAAGGGACAGTACCATTATATCGATTGACAATAATTTCGCTTAATGCAATTATATTCTTAGATTTCGCATTATATAATCCTATTGTGTTTATATAACTTTTTAGCCCCTCTTCTCCAAGATCTAACATTTTCTTTGGAGTATCAACAACATCAAATAATTTATCCGTAATCTTATTTACACTAACATCAGTAGTACGGGCAGATAAAACTATTGCTACCAACAAAGTAAAATCATTAGTGTACCTCAACTCTATCTTTGGGTGAGGATTATGCTCTTGAAATTTAGAAAATAGTAAATTTATCTTCTCCTGATTCATTGATCTGCATACATAACTTATACATCATCATCAATCTCAGAATTATCCTTAGCATCAATTATTTTTGCTACAGAAACAACTTTCTCATGTTTCTCAGTTTTAAACAAAGTAACACCCTGGGTACTTCTACCAATAATTCTAATATCACTGACAGCAATACGGATTAACTTACCTTTATCCGTAATTAACATTATATGGTCATTAGATTCAACGGGGAAACTAGCCACTACATTCCCATTTCTTGTAGTTGTTAGGATATTAACAACACCTACTCCACCCCTTAAAGTAGTACGATACTCATACGCAGAAGTTCTCTTTCCAAAGCCATTTTCAGTCACTGTCAAAATAAATTGTTCATTTTGCACCATATTCATAAAAATATCTTGATCTAGCCCAAGATCAGCCAACATTTTTACCATTCCTGTGCCAATAACACCTCCTTCTTTAACAGCCATACGCTTATCTAAAGGTACTTTTAAATATAGATCTTTCTTTTCAGAATCTATATCCATAGCTAGCAATACTGACATAGAAATTACATTGTCCTGCAAAGACAATTTAATTGCTCTAACACCATCAGACATTCTACCTTTAAATTGGCGAACATTACTTACAGAAAACCTAATACTTTTTCCTAGTCTTGTAGATAACAACACATGATCTTCTTCTTTACATACTTTAACAGATATCAAAGTATCACCTTCATCAAGTACCATAGCTATTTTACCATTGCTAGGTACATACTGAAAATCTGCAAGTGCATTACGTCTTAAATTACCTGAAGCAGTTGCAAACATAATATTTAACGCTTCAGCATCTTCTACATTATCAGGCAGAGGCATTACACTAGTAACTGCTTCATTTTCACTAAGTGGAAAAATATTTACCAATGACCTACCACGTGATGTAGGTTCACCTAAAGGAAGCTTATAAACTTTTAATTTGTATACTCTACCAATGTTAGAAAAGAAAAGTACACTAGTATGAGTATTAACTACAAAGAGGTTAGTTATTACATCTTCTTCTTTGATAGCCTGCCCTATTCTTCCTTTCCCACCCCTTCGTTGAGCACGATAATTTGAAAGTTTAGCTCGTTTAATGTAACCACTCATAGTTACAGTAACTACCATGTCTTCCTTTGGGACAAGATCTTCAACATCAGTTTCAAAATGTGAGTAATCTATAGTAGTTCTCCTAGGCACAGCTAGCTTAGTTTTAACATCCACTAACCCATCCTTAATAAGCTTTAGCAAAGCTTCCTTGTTCTTAAGAAGTTCAGTATATTGTCTAATCATGGACACCATTGACTTTAAGTCAAGTTCCAATTTTTCCTTTTCTAAATTCGTAAGACGTTGTAACTTCATTTCCAATATTGACTTAACTTGTACTCCTGTTAATTGACATACATCATCAACCACAAGGCTCTTAGTATCAGCAACAAGTTCTATCATCTCTCTAACAGATGTTAAAGCATCCCACTTACATTCAAGTAATCTTTTAGTAGCCTCTGCTGTATCACGAGATGACCTAATAATAGAAATCACTTTATCAATATTTAATACAGCAATATACATTCCTATATACAAGTGAGCTTTTTCTCGAACTTTCCTTAACCTAAATTGCGTACGACGAGTTAGAACTTCTTTTCTATATTTAACAAATGTAGATATAATGTCCAATAATGACATTACCTTTGGTTTATTATTATCTAATACAAGTGTATTAATACTGAAAGTCGTTCTCAGTGGAGTTAATCCCAAAATTTGATTCAACACCACCTGATAAGATACTTGCTTCTTTAGTTCAATTGCAACTCGGATTCCCATTTTATTAGATTCATCTCGTAAATCTAATATTCCCTCTATTTTTTTTTCTTTAACTAATTCATGGATACGCTCAATAAGCTTTGCCTTATTGACCTGATAAGGAATTTCATCAATAATTATAGCTTGTTTACCAGATGGCAAATCTTCTAAATGAGTTTTACCCTGAACAATAATCGTTCCCTTACCTGTCATAAAAGCAGAACGTATACCAGCATCACCTAAAATAGTACCACCAGTAGGAAAATCAGGACCACGAACTATATTAATCAACTCATCAAAAGTAACTTCAGGATTATCTATATATGCTATACAAGCATCTATTACTTCTCCCAAATTATGCGAAGGAATATTAGTCGACATACCAACAGCAACACCACCAGCACCATTTACTAATATGTTAGGAAATTCTGCAGGTAATACTACAGGTTCTACTTCATTTTCATCATAATTAGGACGAAAATCTACAGTATCTTCATCTATATCATTTAATAAAAAATGTGCAGCTCTTGCCAATCTAGCTTCTGTATAACGCATAGAAGCTGGAGGATCACCATCTATAGATCCAAAATTACCTTGACTATCAATCAATGGTAATAATAAAGAAAAATCCTGAGCCATCCTTACTAACGAATCATAAATCGCTGCATCTGCATGAGGATGATATTTCCCCATCACGTCACCAACAACACGTGCAGCTTTTTTATATGGCTTACCATAATCATAACCTGATTTATACATAGAATACAAAATTCTTCTATGAACAGGTTTCAATCCATCTCTTATATCAGGAATTGCCCTACTAATTATCACGCTCATTGCGTAAGATAAGTAAGAATCTTCTAATTCTTGTTCTATAGAAACCGGTATGACATTATTGAGATCACTCATCTAATACTTATTAACTAACATTAAAAATATATCAAACATCTTAATTCTCAAGCACATCAAGGTCAAGTAATTGTTTATAAAACAAACAACCAATAATTCTTATCAAAAGGTAAACTCAGTATTAAGTACAATCACACTAAACAATTGTATTAACAAATATGCTTACAATTCCAAAGTTGAAATTCAAGATGTAGCAAACAAAAAATTATATCAATCTAAAATTCATTCTTAATAAAAAGTATTAATTTTTTAGATAAATATATAGCTTTTACATGACAACACAAAATATATATAATTTCATCACTTTGCAATAAACACATTTTACAGTCTACTATCTGTTACATTCTACTATTACTAGAAAATCTTTCATAAATACAATTAAGATCTTACTTTGACTGTATAAGAAAAAGAATATAACATACTCAAAATAACCATGAATTTATTGCATTATGGAAGATTACATTACTTCACTTAATGAAGATCAAAAAGAAGCTGTTATTAACATAAACGGTCCAATATTAATATTGGCAGGAGCAGGTACAGGTAAAACTAGAACTGTGACCTCAAGAATAGCGTACATAATCAATAATAATTTTGCATTACCTAGCCAAATACTAGCAGTGACATTCACCAACAAAGCAGCAAATGAAATGCTTGCTAGGATTAGTGAAATGACTCCTGTATATAATATTTGGCTAGGAACTTTTCATGCAATAGCAGCAAAAATTTTAAGACAACATGCTGAAACAGTTGGATTAAAAAATGATTTTACAATCATTAATACAGATGATCAGCTACAAGTAATCAAAAATATTGTCAATGACATGCACCCTGAATATGGATCAGATGCTCATAAAATTATATTAAATAAAATACAAAGATGGAAAGATAGGTCTCTTACGGCAAATAATATAACCGAAACAGAGTTATACAAACCTATCAATACGGTTGCATTAAGTACATATCATGTCTATCAAGAAAGACTAAAATTTTTAAATTGTGTTGATTTTGGAGATTTACTACTATATAACATTCAAATATTTACTACACAACATGATATATTATCTTACTATCAAGAAAAATTTAAATACATAATGGTTGATGAGTATCAAGACATCAATACAATTCAATATCTATGGTTAAGACTATTAGCACAGAAATATAAAAACTTATGCTGTGTTGGAGATGATGATCAATCAATATATAGCTGGCGTGGAGCAGAAGTAGGAAATATTTTAAAATTTTCTGATGATTTCCCAAACGCAAAAGTTGTAAGACTAGAGTGCAACTATAGATCAACATCTAATATCCTAAATGTCGCTACAGCAATAATAAACAACAATAAATCACGGTTAGGAAAAAAATTATGGACAACAAATGAGAAAGGACAAAAAGTCAATTTAATGAAATTTTGGGATAACAAAGCAGAAGCACAGTATATATGTGAGTACATTAAAAATTTACATGATTATCAGTTCAATGAAACAGCAATTTTAGTCAGAGCAGGATTCCAAACAAGAATATTTGAGGAATATTTTATCAAGTACAACATACCATACAAAATAATTGGTGGCACAAGATTTTACGACAGACAAGAAATTCGAGACATTATTGCCTACTTAAAAATAACAGCAAACCCCAACAACGACATTGCTTTCGAAAGAATAATTAATAAACCTAAACGTCATATAGGAGCATCAACTCTTAATAAAATATATTTATGTGCTAAACAAAACAATACATATTTTCTAAATGCTGCAAAACTTTTAGTATCAGGCAATCAATTGTCTGATAAAGTTTCTAGGTCTTTAAATCACTTACTCAATAAAATTGATTCTTGGAAAGAATCCTTATTATCTGATTCAATATCAAATACTGTTAAAATGATAGCCTACGATTCAGGGTACATAGACATGTTAGAAAATGAAGGTGAAAATGGGCTGGCAAGAATAGAAAATATAAAAGAACTTTTTTCTGCACTATTAAGTTTTAATGATGTAAAAGAATTCTTAGAACATATCAGTCTTGTGACAGAAATGGATTCATTAGATTACAATGACAATTACACATATATTATGACATTACACGCAGCAAAAGGCCTAGAATTCCCTATAGTATTTTTACCTGGGTGGGAAGAAGGAATATTTCCACACGAAAAATCTTTACAAGACAGAACAGGAGAAGCACTAGAAGAAGAAAGAAGGTTAGCTTATGTTGGAATAACACGAGCACGTGAACAACTATTCATATCATGCGCAGCAGTACGAGATATCAACAACTGGCGCCAACAAATGAAAATATCAAGGTTCATTAAAGAATTACCTGCAGAACATGTACAAGTTATAAAGAATATTTCAAGTTATTACTAACATCATTTAATTCACTACCATACCTCATAGAATAACATTAAACCATCACTACAATAAATACCTAAAATTGAATATGCTATAACAACTGCATTAACATGTATGCAAGTACCACCATAGATCATACAATCACCTAGTAATACTTTTAACGCTTCATATTATACAACAAATAATTGTCTTAATCATTTATATAAATTCTACAATAGAATTTATTAACTATTAAATAGTTACACTTAAAATGTTATACGTATTATAAATATTTCAACTATTAATAGAATCCTTATGTTAAGTCAATTCAGAATTATATGGCAAAGGTTATCTACGCCATCATTTATGAGAGCATTAGATGGCTTTAGTATCCAAAAAATTAGAAATACAAAATACGATGTCTGTAGAACAGGTGAACAAACCTGGAAAGACATGCAAAGAGACAGACTCTTGATAAACTACTTATCCATTGACTTCAATAAATTGATTGAAGATTTCAATAGAAGTAACACAACACCACTACAAGACGAGGAATATCGTATAGTACTACATTCAATATTTAATTCAACATTTAATACTATCGCTGGAAGACGAGTTCATCCACTTCTTATAGATGAATGTATAACAATGATGAATCAAACATCATTACATGGTTCGTTATGTACAGAGCTAATGCGTTATGTTGGACAAGATATACAACAAAGAATATTTCCTGAAAATGCCATTCTCCCAGCTGCACAAAATTTTGACACTAAAATTCAAGTAATCTCAGATACACAATTAAAAATAGAATACACAGAAGCCATGAATTTCAGAGACGTAACATCAGGAGATAGTGTTTGTAGTGCAAATGGAACATTTGACTTCTATATTAATGTGAATCCGGACAATTCAATAACATATAATAATCCTAAAATAAAACTTGAGTTACCAACACAAATATCATCACAGATATTCAGTACTAGGATGGTCATGATAAGAAATATGTTTTCTCCATTGCGTAACACAGTTCGCAGAATATTATCATTCATCACTAGAAGTAGCTTTAATAGCATAAAACAATATAAAATAACAGATGCAAATGAAATATCGACTATAGAATACAATGTACCAGGGCATACTTGTACACCAGTATTACTAACACAATATAAACTAATAAATACAATAGAAAACACCAAAGAAAATACCACAGAAGAAACACCAGAATCACAAAGACGCAACACAGAACCTCAAGATCATACTCCAGAAAATAATCAAATTACCGTTTCTGCAATGGTTCATGCTGAACCAGCAATACTACCTATAACAGAGACAACCAATGAACTAAAGGACACTCAGCAATCAGGCAATACACAGCAAATATTAACTTCAGCATCTGAAATAGGTTATCAACAAACAGGTAGTGAATTTCATACACAGTTAGATCAAGCAACAACACAATCATTTGGTGATGGAAAATCTACTTCATCTCGTTCCTTATAATAAAATACACATTTTATATAACAGATTTATACCTGATTACATGCCAGTATTATCATATTCTTATACTTAAAAATTTTTATACAGTAAAGCATAGAAATTTTCTTACATAGCAAAATTACTGTGTAATAGGAAGTATTTAATATAAGCAATAACTTTCTATACATTTAAAAGCTCATCTTAACATACTTGTCTTTTTGACAATTTTTATATAAATATAATTTATATTATATGGCAAGATAAACATTACATTGTCACAAGATAAAATATTACAGGTTATAATCTTGTATGTAGACTAACAAACCACTATAACATGTTTCACACCTTGAAACTCTTTAATAAATAACAATAAAAAACACATTAGTATACAAAGGTTACAGACCTGATATTCAATTCATAATAAATCATCATGCAATAAAAAATATAAACTTTAGTGATATCACATCAAAACCACAAACTACTTTAATACACAATTCAGAAACAGGAAAATCAAACATATAAATTGAATATCACAATAACAACACCATTCTTACTTCTACAATATGGCATTTACAGAACCACTATTACAAAATATTACATTTATACAGCATATATTGTACCTTAACAGTCTAAACATTTAATCATTAAACAATAACTATACAAATAAAATATCCATAAACTACAAGTATTTTACCATATACTATAGAAAGCATTTAAAAACACTAATGTTTCAGAAATATAAAATTTATCCTATAACATTGCAAGATTAGTACCATTAAAAAAACGTTAATAAATATGTGCTATCGATAACTTATTAAGCAAATTTATATTCAGTTCAAAATACTAGATACTTCATAATAAATCAATAATACATATTTTTTACAACATAGAATATCAATTTATTAGATAAATTTATTCTATTTTTATATTATAATATATAGATTTTAAAGAAAAGAATTAATTTATTAGAGATATTATGATAATATACACATAAAACATACTGATAGTATAGAACATGCATAATATAATTTTGATAATCAGCATCACTATAGCATTAATCATGCTAATAATTATGCTGTTATTTATTAAAAATATGAGTAAAAGATCTAACAAACTATTTTTTGATAAACAGTTAACTAATATATCTAGAGATTTTATACAAACTATATTTTATCCAACAAACCATGAACAACAAAATATAACAAACCCATTCCACAATATTTTTGCAAAGAAATTAAGTATAAGTATACATGATCTAGACGATAAGTTATTTGAACAATTCCCTCAAGTACTACAATCTTATCAATTAAAAAATACATCTAATCCATACATTTATAAACATTTTCAATATATATCACAGGTATTAAAAATAAGAAAAACTGATAACAATTTTAAACAATACCGCCACATAATAGCTCTAGCTGCAACTTTAGATGAGATGTTTGTAAAATTTAATAATGCAGAAATTCATCCAGATATAATACATGAAATAGTTTATCACTTCTATCAAAACACATATGAACAAGCAACAACAAGAATATTAAATAATATTTTTAACGTAGAAAAAACACTGACCCACATTATTAAAGCAAAATCTACACATATACTATTTAGAATATATAATGATAATTTAATAAATATAAGTATAAATACTCACATTTCATTATCTGAAGCTATGACACCCAACAAAACACATAATTTAAACGCTATACTCTCTTTTGATATATCACGCACAACAAACTCAAAGGTATCCGACAACACCTTATCATACAATTATACATATCTAAATTTATTCATCCCTAATAGTATGAAGCAATATACTACACAAGAAAAAATCACAGTAGAAGATGTACTATCTTCTAACATAATACAAAATCCTAATCATGCTATATTAAATCACAACAACCAATATGAATACAATCCTGATATTCTTTTATTAAATTATTGCATACCAAACCCAACAGCTAAATCTTTATTTAAAGATAAATCACAAGCAATATAAAAATGCTTCAGATATTTTTAATACTATTCATCACATTTCATGTCATCAACTATTGTGTATTTTTATTCGCAAACCAGCATACAAACTAATATACTCAAAAATAATTATGATCAGGTAACTTATATATTTAATTTTAAATAGTATAAATACACTATAATTATCACATTATTAACAGAAAACTTAAGTACTTAATAAAATTAAAAATATTTAGTAAATAATAGAAGCATCACATGCAGCTCAATAAAAAATAACTTTAATTATTTTTAAATATAGATTAACATTTTTATAAGTTAATTTTTTAACAAAGAATATATGGATAATAATATCCAATATGCACTAGCAGCAATAATCTTACTACTAATATTGTTTTTAGTAGTATTGATTACCTTAGTTTTCAGAATGCTGCATAATTACAATTATCATAAATTGCACCAATACAACACATTACATCAAGATAATACAATAAATATATCTCCAAAAAATATATCAAGAAGCTTATTACAAAACATAATCTCTATAGCAGATCACCATAAACAACAAGTTATTACAGGAGAAGCACTAGTGCCATATGTTACATTACAAAGTAATGGACAAACACCATGTGACCAAGCAATAAAACTTCACATTTCAATACATGACACTCACTATAAAGAGTACTCATATTTTCAGAACGCACACGAATTATTCCTTGAAAATACCAGAAAATACACTAGTTATTTATTCAGGGTATTAAAGATACCAGAACAATATTCTACTACCCATTTCAATAAAACATATCATCATAGAATTGGATGGTCAGCAATCCTTGATACGATGTTTACAACGTTTTGTAAAAAATCAACAGACAAAAATTTCCTTCCACCTAGACCAGAAATAATACAGGAAATCATAACTAATCTTCGTTGGGATGGTTATAATATACTAGCATATAAAATTCTTTATCACATGCTATACAAAACACCAAATACCACACAAATAAATATTTCTCAAAACTCTAACATTACAAAATTAAACTTCACATTAACAAATACACGCTATAGAATTAAAGTTGATATTACAACAAAAGTGTTAATATCTAGAACTGAGGCACCAACTATAAAATATCCAATTGATATAACACTTTCTTTTTATATATCATGTACAAGTCAAGGAAATGATCATTCTATATGCTATCAAGATACAAATCTCAAATTGCATATTCCCACAAAATTAGCAGATTGCATAAACACAGGTCCTATTATTAACGATATACCAGAGGATCCTAACTATGCAATGTTATTCAAAAAACAACAAATATCTGGTACTCACCTCTTGATAGAATATAAATTACCAAATCTTGTAATTACACCATTATTGCAAAAGCAAAATTATCACTATTTAGAATCACAAGCACAAAAAGTGCAAGCAGGAGAACAAACAACAGAAACAAAACAAGAAGTAAGTACCAGAAATAAAACATCCAACACTCAAGATATATTAAAAGATCAACCATTAAATGGTGTAACTACACCATTCCTACCACAGCAAAATTATCAAGGATCACAAAAACAACAAGCAGTAAATACTATACAAAAGTCATTACAAGTTTTAGGTGATGCCTCATCTTACTTTATAAGACAAGATTGTAATTATTCTTCACAACAAAAGAGACAAGCAAAAAAACAAAAAACAGAAATAAAACAAGTAGCAAATGTTGCAAAAAAAATGTTATTACAACCTTTTGGTGATGCTTATTCTTACTTTATAGTTAACAATAGATAGCTTGTAAATATTTTTAATTAATATTAAAAAAATATTTTATATAAGATTTTAATAATTATTAGAGTAAATACTTTTATATTTATAAATTGTACTTAATAATATTAAAATTAATTATTATTCTCTATAAATATTACATATGTATACTTTAGGAATTTAACCATGAATGATAATACTAAAATAATAATTGCTGTGTTAACAACAGCATTCTTAATATTTATTGCATTGTTAATATATATTATAATTAAATTTCTAAAACATCATCACAACATTCCATTTGACGTATGTATTAATATATCAGAAGAAAGTATAAAAAAATCAATGTTCGCACTTACTTGTGACGATCAACCAAACACTACTGCTATAAGATGTAGTACATCACATCGAGACTTTAGTGGTATAAAATATCATATAAATGACATACCAATCAATATAAATGACTTTCCCAACAACACTCTTGTGTTAAAAAACATGTTAGAAAATGGTACAAAACAAACAGATAACTTATACTATCAATTAATAATGAAACATAAAGCAGCTATAATACAAGCGTTAAACATAAGTGATAAAACATGCTATGAAATATTCCAGGATAGGATAATTATGGCTGCAATTTTTGAAGCTGCATTTAAAGGTATTACTAATATAACACCCAGTATCAACATAATACATGAATTAGTAAGTCACTGCAATCAGGCAGGTAACTTCATCATGCCAGGAGAATTTTTAACAACAATCTTTAAAGAACATAAAAATTTTTTCCCAAGTACACATTCCAAAAATAACAAAGCATTATTCACTATAGAAAATGCAGAAGAAATAACATGTTGTATTGTTTCAGATATTGCAATGTATAAGTACACAAATACTAAAGAAATTAGTGAATCTCAATTGTCTTATTTCCAATCTAAGCTAACATTTACTATATCATCAAAAGACTGTCCTAACTTTTCTTATACACGTTATAAAGATATTACTTTAGAGATAATAGTACCTGAAAAAATGAAAAAGTATATTACAACTTCAGACATCACTGATGAATCTTATAATAGTAATATTACATTAATTAATAGGACAAAAACTGTAGATAATGAAACACGCCTTATATATTCATTACCAAACTTTAATATTCCTTCATTAATAAATAGAGAAAACTTAGATGCTATGTCTCGTAATAGTTCAATTTCTATTGAATGCTGTAGAACAGCAAAACAACACTAATATTATAAATAAGATTTGCAACATTTTAGTAAATAATACAACTCATATTAATTAATATATTTACCAAACTAGCGCAAGGAGATATAATATTATTAATTTTCACTAACACAATATATTAAGCAACAATTATTTAACCTGAGCAATAGCTTCTATATTGCATAAAACTTCATGGAAACTTTTTATGTATGAGACAATCGCTATATCAATTGCTTTAGTAGCACTATTTATACTCTTTATATCAATGCTAATCATAATATCTTTATGCCTTAGCAAAAACAATAAAACTGAAAAACCAGAAATTTTTCAACAGTATTTTTCTTCCCTCACAGTAGAAGATATGCCAAAACTTATGCTTTCCATTTCAAATGATGGAAAAAACGATACTACATTCGATATAATCACTGGCACAACATTTCTTACTGATCTTCATCGAACTGACATTAAAATTCAAAACCAACAAACTGATAGAAATGAAATAAAAAACATGTCCTTAAGCTACACATACAGTCAGCAACAAGACCCATTTACAGATATGTACTTATCATACCTATCAAGTATAAATGCACATGATGCACAAAAAAGTATCTTAAATTTATCAAATAGAATTCATGGAGCTGCGATTTTAAATAACATTTTCTCAAAAATAGATGGAAATATAGAAATCCAACAAAATATTATACATGAATTAGTGACACACTTTCATCAAGGAGGATATTTAAGTACTGCATATAATATAATAAATAACATTTTCAATCCAAATCTAAAAGTAAGTGATTATGCAATACAAGGAATCAATACTATCACATCTATAAACTTAATAAATAATTATACAATAACACAAAATATTGAAAATTATATAGTTGTAACACATATAAATGACATCGACAATACTGATGCACTAAAATATAAAATCAAATCTCAATTAACCTTTTCAATGCTATCAACCCCAAATAACATTTATAGTCCTATTTCATACGAAAATATAAAATTAACATTACATTTTCCTGAAAATATGAAACGATATATTATAAGGACAAAACCAGTCAAATACTATAACAAAAATATAACAAATGCCATACTAATAGAAAAAAGCCACAATAGAGTAGTATACCAACTACCAAATTTTATATCATATAACATATTACAACATTGTGGACAATATTTACAGAATGTACAGAGTACCACAGTAGCATACACACATAACAACAAATAAAATATTTATCACTATTTCTTCATAAAAAATAAAAAGGATAAAGATACATTAGCACGTCAGTTACTAAACTTTAGACTTCATAATATATTACATATTTAATAAAAGTATTCACATGCATAAAAAAATCCACAGTTATTATCTAAGAACATATATACTAAAACATTACTAAACTTTTGAAATATTTTACATACTTTATACATGTCATTGATTGTAGCTTCTAAGTAACTTAAGATAACAACATAATAAAATCAAAACACATAACAAATGGTGTGCAATACTATTAAGCCAGTACAGATCTTAGTTCATTATCATTGTATTACAACACTTTAGATAAAATTAGCAATATCATAATAATATTAATAAGATTTCAATATGAAATTACATACCAAATTAATCATTATTAGAAAAATAAAATATGTTACTTTTCAAACAACTTATACAGTCATCTATAGGATACTCATCCAATTACTTATACTTAACACCAAATAATCCTCCAGCTATTAGGAGATTTAACAATATAGAATTTCTACATACTAAAAGCATACTCACAGAAGAGATAGAAGAAATTATAAAATCAATATTAAAAGCAGAAGAATATAAGATATATAAGGCCCAAAAATTTTTTAATACTACACTTAACTTTAACGACTCCCATCAACTATACATATATATTTCACATACTAGTCAGTCTTGCAAAATTACAGTTGACATTATAATAAATGAACTTACACTGGCACCAGAATTTGAAAAAGAACTTAATAGAATAATTAGCATATATTCAAAAGGTCTATTATTATTTACTGGTAACATATGTAATACAAATACTTTATTATCCATTCTACATCAGATTAATAATAACCAGAAAAAACACGTATTGGTTTTCAGCAATAACCAAATGTCAATTCAAAAAGCCAATAAATCACTAATCAGCATATATAATTTATCACAAGCTGAACCTACATTCATAAAAAATCAATCAGCTGACATTGTACTTTTCAGTAATTTTAATAATATTAATTTAATAAATACAGCCATTATGTGTATTAACATGGGATTATCAGTTATAGCATTTACTGATACCATTTCATGCTCATGTGCTTTAGAAGGAATTTCAGCATTATTTCCACACAAAAAATCAATTTTAAAAATACTTTCAACACATCTAGTAGCAATAATTACACAAGTTTTTATAAATAAAGTTTCTACTGATAATTTACATCTATATGAAATCATAGAATGCGATACCACAACACAACAATTCATTAGAGAAGATAATCTTTCAGAAATTAAAAACTCAGGTATTATAAAAAATATCAATGAGCTTATAGAAAAACATCAAATACACTACCATGATGTACACAACATATTAAAGAACTTATCAGACACTAAATTATATACTGAACCTGATCTCAATGATCTTTTCTAACTGTTATATAAAATCAATGTTTTGCAATGTCACTTCATAAATTTACATATATAACATTTATTCATACATAAATTCACAGCATCAACCAGCTATACAAAGTCACATACGCTAAAATTATACATTACAAAAATATAAAAATTATTTTCACAATACAGCTATATCTAAAATAACATACTGCACAAATTCACTAAACAATACCAAATATGCTTCAAATTTATCAAAATTTTTAAATTATATTACACAATATAAAATACAACACCCATAACACAATAACACTTAAAATAATGCCCTTAACCAATCATTACAAATTTATATCTATGATAACAACCTCACAAAAAACACATCAACAACATCAATACAGAAGCTATTCAAAAAAACCAATACATCACTTCATTAACAAGATAATTACATATTTCACATATAAAACTTACATGTTATAATGAAAAAAAGATATTTCATGAACAATGCTTGATGACTTTAAAATAGATCAACTCGTTAAAAATAAGTCACCTTCATCAACAACTGTAGTTGTCGCTATGTCTGGTGGTGTTGATAGTTCAGTAGCAGCAGCATTACTTCATAAATTAGGGTACAAAGTTATTGGCATTACTTTACAACTATACAATAACACTAGTGGGAAAGGAGGATGCTGTGGCAGCAGAGATACTCAAGATGCAAAACAAGTAGCATCAAGTATGGGTTTCCCACACTACACTCTCAATTATGAAAAAGTATTTAGAGAAGAAGTAATAGAAAACTTTATAGACACATATGCACAAGGAAAAACGCCTATACCATGTGTAAAATGTAACCAAGTTATCAAATTTAGAGATCTACTCAATACGACTAAATCATTCGGTGCAGATGTTCTAGTAACTGGTCATTACATTAGAAAAGTAGAGCAAGATGATGAGATATATGTATACTCAAGCAAAGACACGAAAAAAGATCAAAGCTATTTTTTATTTGCAACTACAATAGAACAGCTAAAGTTTCTTAGGTTCCCACTAGGAAATTTTCATAAAGATAACATAAGAAAATTAGCAAAGTACTTTAACCTGTCAGTAGCAGCCAAACCGGATAGTCAAAACATATGTTTCGTAACAGACACATATAAAAACACAATTTCACACCTAAGGCCACAAACTGTAAAAAAAGGTCACATTATAGACATTAACGGAAACATATTGGGAGAACATAATGGTATAGTAAACTTTACAATTGGACAAAGAAGAGGTATTGGATTAGCATCCAAAGAACCATTATACGTTACAAAATTAAACCCAGATACCAATGAAGTAACAGTAGGTCCAAAATCTGCATTATTGCGAAACAAATTACACATAGAAAACATAAACTGGCTACTTAAAGATAAAATTCCATGTAATGGACTAGGTGTAAAAGTGAAATTAAGATCATCTCACTCCGGTAGTACAGCAATTATCTATCCAAATGATATAAACAAAGCAACCGTACTATTACAAGATACATATTGTACAGTAACTCCTGGACAAGCATGCGTTATATATGATGGAGACAGAATGCTCGGTGGTGGATGGATATGTTAAGAATGCAAAAATATTTTATAAATATCTACCTAAAAAATTACAAGACAAAGCAACATAGACATAATTTCACATTAATCTTACGAAAAACCCACTCTTAACCAGAGTATTATACATATTGCCACATATCCTACAGTACGATTTATCAACAGACTGTTCTAATAGATTACTTTTTGCAACATATTGTTTCACAAATAATTGTTTCATAAATAAATGCATACCTAATGTAAAATACAGCACACAATATATATCTGCCATAAACAACCATATAAATACAACACCAGGACAAACACAGGATACTATCAATCCAGTAAAAAACTTTGAATATCATTAAAATAAAGATTGTGTATTGTCTATACGCCACACAATAGGCAAGATTAACAAAAGCAAACAATACATTCTAAAATATTTATGTCAAAATATTAATGACTTTTTATAAAACACAACAAAAAAATTACTTATACACACAACAAGACCCATATAAGTATTTCTATAAAATAACCTTATTTATTTTAAAACGTCACACTTAGCAGCATTGTATCAATTACATTTTACACAAACCATTATCAAAGCAGATGCATATATAATAATACTACACACATTCCTTTTTTTACATACAACCTTTACTATATTTTCAACATGTCACTTTATATATTCTAGACAATAACATATCATCATTATATAAAATACAAAAGTATCTTTGCAGTAGTAAATGAATACTCTTTATTTCCTAAATTAGCAGATAATTAATATATTACAAAAACACATCAGAACCTTTATTTAACATACTTCAAATAGTTCACTTTCTGTTGTTTATTTCAACACATTACCACATTTTAAGTAAAACTACAGTACCATATAACTCAGAAACACACTCATAGAATTACAGAAAAAAAGACAAGATATTTATGTGTCACTAGAATCATGATTCCCATTTTACACTCAACAGTAATATTAATTATTATATATCCAGCAACATTACAGTTTTAAAACTCTTGAGATACTTTGTAAGTATAATAACCACGTGTTGTTTATATTCAAAACAACACCAATGGCTATAGAGAAGGTAAATAATTTACATAACATTATAGTACATTTACACTAAGTGAGTATCAATCAATATTATCAAGAGCTATATAACTTTAGAAATACAAATAGCAACTTTACATGCTTTCTTTATAAAAAAAGATAAGATATTATAGTTACCAGCATTACCAGAATTATGACACATGGCAGTATCATGATGTTCTATTTCTTCATTACGAAATTGTATAATCTTATCTTTCAACTCACTATCATCTAAAGTAGTAATTTGATCTTGATAATGATCACTTATTACTTCCTCTACAGCAACAGTACATGCCATAGCAGCATCTTCACCCATTAAAGCCGTAGTAACACCTAACATTACTCCCATAACATGCCATACTGGTAAAAAAACAGTAGGACGTATTTTTCTATCTTTCATAACAGAATCAAAATAATTAAAATGCTGCTGCTCCTGTTTTTTCATCTCTGAAATTTTCTGACCAACAGGCATTTTACGAAAAACTAACTCTTGACCAGAGTATATACAGACTGCTCCATATTCTCCAGCATGATTTACACGAATAGACTGCTCTAATAGATTATTTTCCTGTAACATATTGCTTCACAAATAAATGAATACCTAATGTAAAACATAATACACAATATATAAGATTGCATTCTGCAATAGATAACCCCATAAATACAACACTAGGACGAGCACAGGATACTACCACATTCACATCTAGTAAAGAATTTTTAATATCATCAAAACTCAAAGATTGTGCATTGTCTGTACATCCTACAATATCTGCCACCCACCCATGCTCGAGAGCAACATGATAACCTGAAATGAATATATTACACATATAACATAAACACATGACAAAAAACACTATTTTGGAAGGCTTAAATAAATAGACAACAAACAACCCAATATTAATAAAGTACGGTATACGTTCATATAAACACAATTTACAAGGAAGCATACCAAACAAATATTGAGCTATATATGCTACAGACAGTGCAACAACACTTGCTATAAAAAGTAAAGTTACATTGTAATTTTTTATTATACCCATCATTTTACCTGAATTTCATCAAAGTAAAAATATATTCATTTAGTGCTACTGCATCATGAATAGTTAAGTCAAAACATATAAATGCAGCAAGATACATTACTAACAATGTGTAAAGTACTAATATCAACCCTTCAGATACTATAGAAAAACAATTATTATATGATATTTGAAAATTAGAGATAGGCCAAGGTTTTATTATCTCAATTATATTAAAAAAGACAAATGGTATCAAAAAAAATATTAAAAAACGCATAAATTCATTAAACCAAGTAGGACATATAAAAATACTCTCACATATTCTTCCATAAAATACAGACAAGTAGTTATACACTGCAATTATTGCAGGCATAGCTAATGCAACAACTAAAAGTTGTCCTAATGCTATTTGTACTACTATAATATCACTTCTACTATCAGTAGAATTATGAGATTGAAAAACAAAGATTGATATTATAGACACTACAACAAGTACTAATGATATTTTCAAAAAAAATGCAGCTATTAAAGCACTTGTGACTAACAACCCATACGATACATAATACATTCCATATATCAAATAAAATAATATATAAGCCAGTATTAAAGATAATACTGCAGCCCAATGACTTTGCCATGCTGGTAAATATCCTGTACCCAAAAAAGTGCTTATTAATCTAGTTGGTAATATTTTACCTATAATTTTAACCAAGATTTGAAGCCAAGAAACTAACATAAACAAACACTACTAGTTAAAGCTAAAATTCTATATTTTAACTGATAAAAAGAAAATACAAAATATAATTAACGTTGATTAATATCTAATATCACTAACAAAAAATAGTCACTTGACTAGTAAGTAATTTATTAATATGCTTAGGAGGTTATTACTTAAGTTACTTGTTGTTTATGGCTAAAAAAGGTTCTACTTTACTTGTGAAACTAGCAAGCAGTGCAAAAACTGGTTTTTTCTATGTAAAAAAGCGCAATCCTAAAAAGTTAATTAACAAGCTCTCTTTTCGCAAGTATGATCCTGTAGCAAGAAAGCATGTACTGTTTAGTGAAGAGAAGCTAAAGTAGTGCCATTTGCACATTGTTCTACTGATTTCACAGAAGGTGAAACTTGTGTGTGTATTAATCGATCTGGCCTTTTAGCTGCTATACTATGCCTTCTCTGTGAAGTGTTACTCCTCATTTGTGATCTTTCTGATGTTTTGTTGATAACGTCTTGATTTACATCTATCATTACATCTTGCATTTTCTTATCACCACTTCCTTCAGTAGATGATGCCGAAGATAATATTTTATCACTAATATTTGTGCCCACGTATCCACTACTAACAGAAGCAGAAGAAACTGAATTATTGTCAGATGTAAAAAAACGTGTATCACTAATTTCAAGACGCAACAATTTTTCATGTTCCGTCAATTTAATATGATACATACCAAGTAGACAACAGCCCATACAAATTATAGCTAGTAAAAAAACAGTAATAGCAATAAAAAATATTTGTGTATTGCCACCTATGCCAAATGCATTTTGTAGTTCCTTGTTATATTTCAGAATACAAAATATTGCAATACATGTAATTAGTACAAAAGTTAATATGAGAGATACACCTAATTTAGCATAACTACATCTCTCCTTTTTTAAGCACCTATTCTTAATAATTTGATAAACTTCTTTTGTTATTAATCCTCTGTGCATTAATTTTATTACATAACTATTATCATTATCAAAAATCAAATTTTGCCTACTATCTTTAATTAGAAGACTTATAACCTCAGCATTACCAGTTTTTATCGCTACATCTAACGGAGTTTCATTATCTTTATTTGCATGCATTAATTTAATATCACGAAAAGATAATATTTTTTTCACTAAAGTAATATTACGTGACGCTATAGCTTGATGTAACAAAGTATTACCATTGCTATCACTACTTTCAAAAATCTTCTTCCACTCATTACCTTTACATTTCAGTTGTTCACACAAAAGCTGCAATAATAATACAGCACACATAACCCTACCATTCGCAATAGCAAGATCAAAAGCAGTCTGACCTGCATTATTTTTCTCTGAAACAATGTGTTGCCACCCTAATAGTAAAGCTTTTGTAAGCAGTCCAACCTTATTAGACACAACACACTGATGCAATAAATTATTACCATTACGATCCACAGTAGTTATTGGAGTATGCCCTTCACTATTCTTAATCGATAAATCTATATCACTACATGATAACAAACAACTTACTACATCTAATTTTCCTTCCTCAATGGCAAAATGTAATGCTGTACAACTCCTACCAGTATTCACCACTTCATCTATTTCACCATCACTATCATATATAGTTGCTTGAGCATTAACATCCACACCAAGAGTCAGACAACATAATATAGTATCAAGAGCACCACCAATAGCAGCATGATGCATAATATTCCTGCCCATACTATCTCTATCATATATAGCACCTGGCTTATGCTTCGCTAACAGCTGCAACACCTCTACTGAATTAGTACTTGCAGCTAAATGAAAAGGTGTTAATTGAGATTTAGAAGGTTGATGAAAAATTTTTGAATCACTCTCTAACAAAAACTTTGCACATTTTTTTGCATTATACAAAGCTGCAAAATGTAGTACTGTATAACCGTAAGCATTTACAGCATTAATATCTAATTTATACTTCTCAAACAGAAGCTTTAATAGACTTATGCTATCTGATCGCACTAATACACAGAGAATATTATCATTATCTGTGCCGTAACGCATATTAACTAGCTGCATATCCTGAACATCACTATGCTGCACTTCTGGCAAATCAGTCTTCGCACATTCTGCTTTAGCTTTTTTTATTCTTTCTAATTCAACTACGCATACAGTCTTTATTATATTTTCATGCGCTGCTTTACATATTCTAGACAACAATGATTCTTCATCACACACAACACGAGTAAAGTCTTTGAACATTTGCGCAATGTTTTTATTTTCTTTAGCATCTAAATCAAAATCTTCAACTTTGGCTTCTAGAATATGATTAACGCACTCTAAAAAATTATCAGAAACATTATTTCTTTGCTGTATTACTTGCAGTAACGCACTTTTTATTGCTTTTTCCAAGATACTATTGCGTTTTTCAAGTCTGTTTAAAACACGAGACATCACTTTAACTGCTAGGACATCTTCATGTTCTAACGCATACCACAGTGATTCTCCATTCAAACTTACATCAGTATACTCTATAACATCTTTACTAAAACACCTGACTCTAAGTGTACTTATTTCAGTACCTTTTTTACTAAAAGTACTATTAAAGACTAATGAAAGAAAAGCTTCTCTTTCTACTGAACCATCAGGAAATACCAACGCTAAACTACAAATATCACATATATAAACATGACCTTGTAAAACTTGGTTTTCTAAAGCATAATTTGAATGTATTGACTCAATGCTATTTACAATACTGTAACGTCCTTTTTCATCCTGAAATACAATAAACTGCAAATCTTGTTTTATCTTCTTTTTTTTCCTACACCTTAAAAATGATAAAAGTTCATTAAAAACAGAGGAAAAGTTATTAGCTAATGAAGCATCAGTTAACAAACTGTTTATAGCAAGCAATCGATCAGGAGGTATTCCTTGCGTCCTCACTTGACTTAATTTTGCAATATCCGATTCGGACAACACAAGTTTAGTATCATTAACGTTATTATTACCAGATAAACCTAACTGCTCATCATCTATCACTTCATCACTTTCATCTTGCAATATACTAGTACCGTTATTCAACATGTTAACTATCTTCATCTTAACTATGAGCTATATTTAGTAAGTTAACACTATGAAATATATCTTAATAATTGCGTTAAAGTAGAAATCATCGATTTTAAGTAATCATACTAAATTAATATTTTGTCACAACCCGACACAAAAATGAAAAAGTAAAGTTTAAAAAAACACTTAATTTATAGAAAACAAATAGTAGAAACAAAATATTAATAAATTATATTAATTACCTAAGTTCTTAGTATAGTCACATATTTATTAACTATTTTTATAGAAAAAGGTACAACTTATTAATATTGACTAATTTTTTTATAAATGTTAGACTATTAATGAAAATATTACCCAATATTTAAAAAATCTTAACATATTGGTACACGCTTAATTATTGTATTAATGGAAGAAATATTATGCCAAATAGAACACAAAACAATAACACTACACAAGAAACCCCAGTGACTAGTAACACATACAGTACAGAAGAAGAAAATATGATCAATCTTAATATTGAAGAGCAATTAATTAATAATCCAGAAATACAAGTAAATCCAAATATTCAAATAGAGCCAACTATTGCCGATGCAATGCAAGAACCAGATAATTCAAATGCTCAGATAGAAATAGCTAACACCAATGCAGAACAAGAAAATATTCTTAACAGTACTACAGAAGAAAATACGATCAATCTTAATATTGAAGAGCAATTAATTAATAATCCAGAAATACAAGTAAATCCAAATATTCAAATAGAGCCAACTATTGCCGATGCAATGCAAGAACCAGATAACTCAAATGCTCAGATAGAAATAGCTAACACCAATGCAGAACAAGAAAATATTCTTAACAGTACTACAGAAGAAAATAC
>NZ_QOHL01000036.1:0-7176 GCF_004181775.1 Ehrlichia minasensis | reverse complement strand
AGGGTAAAAAAATTACAGACCAAAACAATACAACACACACATCATCTACTGAAGTATTAAGCTCAGCAGCATCTACCACAGTAGAAAGCATCTCTAGTGCAGTAACTACAGCTACAGAAGCTACATCAAACCTTCTTAGCACTACTGCTAGTGCAGTAAGTTCAACAGTATCTGCCATTACAGAAACCACAGTTAATGTAACAAGTACAAGGGTAAAAAAATTACAGACCAAAACAATACAACACACACATCATCTACTGAAGTATTAAGCTCAGCAGCATCTACCACAGTAGAAAGCATCTCTAGTGCAGTAACTACAGCTACAGAAGCTACATCAAACCTTCTTAGCACTACTGCTAGTGCAGTAAGTTCAACAGTATCTGCCATTACAGAAACCACAGTTAATGTAACAAGTACAACTTTAAATGCTATCTCAAATTTCACCAGCACTGTTACTGAAATAGCAACTGCAGCAACATCTTCTATAACAGAAACTGCTTCAAGCATTTTTAATACTACTGTTAATACAGCAAATGCAACAATATCTAGTATATCCAACACTGCAACAAGTACATCTAGTAGCACCACTACACCAACTCACACATCTACTACTACAAGCAGCACAAGTGATGATGCACTCAAGGGAGTAACAATCATCTGTGGAATAATATTTATACTGTTACTCATGGCATTAGTAACAACGCTAAACCACAAGCGCAACAAAACAAGAATGAGCAGATCTAGAGGTAGTAATGAAGATGTACAAGCGCTTTTACAAATGGTAAGCACAGTAGATCTTATTACAAGTCAAGAAAAACCATCTACAGAAAGCGATTCAGACTATGATGGTGAAATAGCAGCAATAGAATATGCAACATATGAACAAAGATTACAGACATATCAAGAGGCTATTACATTTGAAGATGGTAGCTCCTTACCAGTTTCTCGCAGATGCACAAATCGTAACAGAACTCAAGACACTGAGTTTGTTATGGAAATAGTAGAATGTAATACAGAATCCGAATCACCTAATCCATCTGATGATGTAATACCTAGCAACGTCACTGATCCAATGATTTCACATTATGATAGCAGACATGCAAGGAGTTGATCGTGTTAAAATGTCACATCAAATTGTAATAAGTAATGACCGCAACGCTAAATCTGTATGCAATTTGTGGATTTAACGTAACAAATTACTAAGTAACCTATTATTTATTTAGTATATTTCGTAAATATCATTTATTATATATATTAAAAATTATTAATAAAATTAAAATTCGATACACACATTATGAACAACAACACAAACATAACTACAACAGCACCAAATACAAACACAACAACATCAAATGATAACGATCAAGTTGCCATATGGGCATCTTGTTGTGTTGTAATACTGATCATTGTTGCACTATTAGTAATCACTATATACCGTAATGTACACAGAAATAGAGAGAACCAACAAAATAATCAATCGGACAGTAATGTCATAAATCAATCTACAACAAGAGACAGTTACGTATCATCTCATCTGAGCACTACAAATCAATCGCACAATTTTACAGATTTTGCACTATATGATATGTATAATTCTTCAACAACACTAAATGACGATACAGTAATGTACTTAGTAGATGTAGATGCAGAATTCAATACAAGCAATCGTAGAAGACATAATAGTCTCAAACACTCTGAATAACAACCAAAAGTTATATAGTATTACTCTTATAACCAACTTAAGTAGTACTTCATTAGTACAACAACATAGTATAAACAATTTATTACTTTATATAGACTATACAGCTTAAGCTGCTAAAAACATGTTAGTCATATGATAGTAGTTGCATATCATAATCAAGTACATGCATAAGTATGCTGTAATATATACATAAAAAATAGTTCTAATGATTAAGATATTATTTCAATTAACATCAAATTCTGGAATATAAAGAAAAATTTTTGATAAATCAAAAAACTATAAATCATAGAGATAACATTAAAATTATTTTCTATCTCTATAGAATTACAACATTATTTTTTTTCATAGCTGAAAGATGAACGAAAGCAATAAAAATAGAATTTAAATGCAGAATATATATGTATAGCAAACTGCTACATTACAAACTTTTATAAGTTTTTTTAACTTGATCAAGCACATCTACAAAACCAATTGAGCTTTTACCAACACAAAAACCATATACAAAACAAATTAATACCTAATTAATACAAGATTTGTTACATAACCAACTAATAAACATACAATAAAAAGTTGCAGCAATTAATAGTATTGCTTATTATTAACTAAGTGTGTTTATCCAAACTAGAAGCAGTATACTATTCTTCTACAGATACCTTCCTAGTCAACATCACTACAGCAAAGGTTTTTATAAATCAAATAAGAATAGAGCATGCCAAATAATACGCTAAGCATCATCTTCAGCATTATTTATAGCATTATTACTAACGTATTAGCAAATTTTACAAACAATAACACGACATCACATCCTCCCCCCCCCCCTCTACTTCTTTAATTACCAATAACTCAATAAATACCACTGACACTATAACAGATGTCACTACATCAAGCACAACAAACGTTACTTATGTTACAACACAATCAGTAAGCAATTTTACTTCCATAGCCAGTCAAACACATGCCAGTACTGTTAACCCTACAACAAATTCAACATCTTCTTCAGATGGTCAAAGTCAAACTATAATTATGGCAGCAGTGCTGTTGTTCATTATGGCTGCTATAATAATCAACTGTATAATAGAACGTATTTATCAGAATACAACAAGAAATCCAAATCCACATAATCCAGCACAACAAGTTTCTAGTGATTCAGGGTTTAGTGAAGATAGTGCGCTAAATAATATAGTTTTAGTTCCACTACATAACCCTAATAATGTTATGCAAAACGCTGGACAAAATGCTGGACAAAATGCTGGACAAAACAATCCTCAACCACGTGCAAGAAGTAGATCAATTTAAGCAATCACACAAATCTCTTCAGATATACAATAGCTACTATTTTTTACCAACTTGCTTACAGACTTTCCATACAAAAGATTTGAACTAACAGTATATAGGCTTTTTCCATTTTTAATACTTTATACTATCAATAACAGAATGTGATAAGTCAAACACAAAACCTGCACTACCTAGCATAGATCTCCCAATACAACCAATACTAAATACAAAAAAATTGACTAATAAGTAGTATTAACTTACTATTAACAAGTGCATTCATGCAAGACGGATAAGTATACTTATCTTTCGCAAATATTTGTACCAGTTAAGCAGTTTGGTACTATTCAATAAAGCTTTTTATTAATTAAATTGTGAAAAATATGTTAGACAACTTTTTAAATTTCATAATACGCGTTTTATCAAGTATTACCACTACTTCACCTACTCCCCCCCCCCCACCACAAGTGATATCACTCAAACAAATATTGTAGAACCCTCACCTGATCGCAATATCCCAGATGTTATATTTGTAAAATGTATGGTAATTCTCTTTTTTACATTCATATTTTGTTACTTCGTAATGTTTCATGCTATCAGTAATCCTGAACAAAACACCGGATTATCATCAACTCACAATGCTGGAACACCTATTGAATCAGATTCTTCTGATGATGACATGAACCCTAGCTCAAATGTTGATTTACAAGCATCTCCAGACTTACCAGAAGATTTACAACCTTTAACAAGAAGCAGGCATAAAAGATAATCAGCTAGTTACTTAGAACATACATCTTTATAAACATGTAAACGTAAATTCCTCTTTTATAGATATTTGTATCAGGTAAACAGATTAATATTACGAAAACAAAAATTTTTGATACATTAAAAATGTGACTAATCACATCTTTTAATATGGGAATGAATATTGCCATTAGCATAACATCAAATATCATTACTAATGCACTAGCAGATTTCATAAATAGCAGTGCAATATCATCTACTGCCTATCTACTTACAAGCAATGTAAACAAATACTACTATGCTATAATACAAACAGCAAACTGTATAATAGACAAAACATCATATAGTACTACCAACACTACTCAACTATATGTGATTCATAAATATTTGTATTAACACTATTGTACTGTGCAGTCACTATAAACTGCACTCTTTACTCTAAAATTTGTGTGTACTATATAATTCAATAACCTCAAACAAATCACTCAGTAAAATATTCAGTTAATTTAAGATAGTCAAAGAATATGTTAGGTAACAATACTAATCTAACACCTAACAATATTTTGCAAATTTTAAGTAATATTGCACATTGCAAACAATACTTTAACTCACATAACAGAAGAATAACATTCAATACTATAACAACAGGACTGACAAACATACATTTGACACAATAAACTTGATAATACCAAATACCACTATTGCATCAGGAATATTCTACAATAAATCCAATACTGTCAACGCTATACAAGCATTTACTGATATAGTAGTACATTTCACATCTACAAATGCTATCACCACTCCATTTAATAGTATGAAATGCCACTTTAACCTACGCAGTGATTTTATAGTCATATTATTAACATTACTTTTTTTAAACTTATGAAGTGGAACATATTATTTATAGAGTACTAATAAAGAATCATCACAGTAATCAACATGAACTTGATAGTTCTGGTAATAATGATAATACTACTATTAGCAGACCAAGGTCAGAGCTGTCATTAGTATCACTTAATCCTGAATCACTAGTGCAATTTAAATGTGATCAGCCATATTGTTCCCTTTTTAATTGATCAAAAATCTTTGTTTGAGTGGTATTACATTGTTTACCTGATGCGAATATCTATAAAAGAAGAATTTATACTTACATGTTTATAAATATGCATGTTCTAGTTATAGTAACTAGCTGATTATCTTTTGTTCCTGCTTCTTGTTAAAGGTTGTAAATCTTCTGGTAAGTGTGATGATCCTTGTCACTCAACATTTGAACCAGGCAATGTTCTATAATCAATAGTCCAATAAGAGAGTTTAAGAGTTCAAAATTTTAATAATTTATACCATATTTACTATGCCTTATCATACAATTTTTTACTATAGTATAAATAAATCTATACACAGAATAGAATAAGCACTTCTCAAGTACACAACTGCAATTGTTCCCTACGATGAAGCACTTAGGTTTCTTATGAAAAACACAACACAATTTAGATGGCTATTTATCAATGCAATAAAATATCGACTTGTCAATAGTACTAATTTATTACATAATAGTTATTACGTACTAATTAAGAATATACTATTAATAATCATTTATACTAAGCAGTATATACATCTTTCAAGTGAAATCTCTAATTAATTAAATAAAGAGTCATTTATGGTCAACAATACTAATCCAACATCAAATAGCACAAACCCTGTAACTGCAGCAATGGAAGCTGCGGCTACTAACATATCAGAAGCGATTGCTAACACAACAAACAGTGGAATAACATCCACAAATACCACCACTTCACAAGATAGTAGTAATATGTTTTTATATTTTATTCCTTTGATTGTAGTTGCTGTGTCATTGCTCATAATATTATGTTGTACAAGAATACAATCTGGTAGGTGGTTTCCTACCCCTTATTCACCATTAACAGAGGATGATTCTACACCATCTGAGACTAGTGAAACAGTGAATCCTGATGATGAGCTATCCCCTAATATTCCAGACTCAGTAATGCTATTAGAAGAACTTAATCCTGAAATAGAAGAAGGAACAGTAATAACAAGAGCACCAGCAGTACAACACTCTAGACTATAACATTAAATAAATATACTTTGTTTTTTATACTATGTTTTCCTATTCAACGTTTTACTAAACAGTATAAAATAAAGTTACACATAATTCCAACACAGAATAAGCATTTCTCAAGTACATAGTACTGCAATTATTTGTACAAATGCAGCACCTAGATTTCTTGTGAAAAAATTTAATGGTTATTTATCAATGTAACACAGCATTAGATAGATAATATCTAAAGTATCGTGACACAGTTAAAACAAAATTATCCAAATTTCATTTACCATGCATCTCTCTTGTACAAAATCACTTCTAATATTATCTCATGTAAACCCTGACGCTTAACAAATCCACATTAAAACTTAACACACATATGGGCTAACATAAATTAATCTATTACCATTTAATTATGTTTGAGTAAATTAATTGCACCTTTCTATAACAAACATGTGTATAATTGTATTTCCTAGATAAAATCTTTAACTATCTCAGTAGGTAGAATATGCCACACAATAACACATCAGAGATCATACAGAACATAACCAGTACTACAGCAAATTCTGCAGCTTCTACAACAAGTTCAGTAGTATCTAATGTTACTAGCACTGCCTCAGAAACAGTAAGCTCTGTTGCTTCTACAGCAACTTCAGCAATATCTAATGCAGCTTCTGCTGTATCAGAAGCAGCAAGTTCTATGGCTTCTACAATAACTTCAACACTATATAACGCTACAAGTGCTATGACAGAAGCAGTAAGTTCTATAACTTCTGCAGCAACTTCACTAGTGTCTAATGCTACTAGCGCTACAACAGAAGCATTGAATGCTACAGTCTCTTCAGCAACTTCAGCAATGTCTAATGCAACTTCTGCTGCATCAGAAGCAGCAACTTCTATGGCTTCTACAATAACTTCAACAATATCTAACGCTACTAGCACTGCACAAGAAATAGTAAGCTCAGTAGTATCTAATGCTGCCACTACTGCATCAGAAGCAGCAAGTTCTATGGCTTCTACAATAACTTCAACACTATATAACACTACAAGTGCTACAACTTCTGCAGCAAATTCACCAGTTTCTAATGCTACTAGAGCTACAACAGAAGCAGTGAGCTCTACAGTCTCTTCAGCAACTTCAGCAATATCTAATACAGCTTTTGCTGTATCAGAAGCAACAAGTTCTATGGCTTCTACAATAACTTCAACACTATATAACGCTACAAGTGCTATGACAGAAGCAGTAAGTTCTATAACTTCTGCAGCAACTTCACTAGTGTCTAATGCTACTAGCGCTACAACAGAAGCATTGAATGCTACAGTCTCTTCAGCAACTTCAGCAATGTCTAATGCAACTTCTGCTGCATCAGAAGCAGCAACTTCTATGGCTTCTACA